>JAEUJH010000509.1 GCA_016794825.1 Gemmatimonadota bacterium | reverse complement strand
GGCGCGCGCCTATACCGGCCGGCCGATGATCGCCAAGTTCGAGGGGGCCTACCACGGCTACTACGACTACGTCCAGGTGAGCTTCGGCGGTACGCCCGCCAACTGGGGGCCCGAGGACGAACCGGCCGTGGTGCCCACCACGGGGGGCCTCCCGCCCTCGCTCCTGAACGAAGTGGCCGTCATCCAGTACAACGACACCGCCGCGGTCGAGCGGCTGATGGCCCGGCACGGGAGCCAGCTGGCGTGCCTCCTCGTCGACCCGATGTCGGTCCGAACCGGCGCGCCGATGCCGGAGCCCGGCTTCCTCGATTTCCTGACCGACATCACCCGGCGGCACGGCGTGGTGCTGATCTATGACGAAGTGATCAGCTTCCGGGTGGGGCACCGGGGCGCGCAGGGCCGCTACGGCGGCAAGCCCGACCTCACCACGTTCGGCAAGGTCATCGGTGGCGGATTGCCGGTCGGCGCGGTGGGCGGGCGGATGGAACTGATGGAGATTCTCGACCCGACCAAGGGCTCGCCCAAGGTCCTGTCGGGGGGCACCTTCAGCGGCAACCCGCTCACCATGGTGGCCGGCGTGGCCGCCCTGCAGGAACTGACGCCGGCCGCGCTGGAACGGATCAACGGCCTGGGCGACCGCCTCCGCCGGGACGGGAACCGCCTCTTCCACGCCGCCGGCGAGCGGGGGCAGATCATGGGCGACGGGTCGTTGTTCCGGATCATCCTGACCGACGACCGGATCACCAACTACCGGTCCTCGGTCCGGAACGCGCAGCCGGCCGCCCGGATGGCGGCGCTGCACCGCCAGCTGATGGCCAACGGCATCATCGTCGGCAAAACCGGCCTCGGCTGCCTGTCGACCCCCATGACCGACGCCGAAGTCGATACTTTTCTGGCCGCGCTCGAGCGGTCGCTGGCGGCCATTCGCCAGGCGTGACGCGGCGGGAATCGTGGGCCCGACCTCCTGGTTTGGTCGCGGCGCCGGGACCGTCTCTCTATTCGACGGTCGACTGGCACCAGAACATTCGGGGTGAACGATGACGACCAGTGAATTCGTCCGCTACTCGGTGGCCGGGGGTGTCGCCACCATCGAGTTGGCCCGGGCCGACAAGAAGAACGCCCTCACCATCGAGATGTACCACGCCATTGCCGCCGGACTTCGCTCCGCCGGCGATGACCCCGAGGTTCGGGCCATCGTGGTTCAGGGGCAGCCAGGAATCTTCTGCGCCGGCAACGACCTGACCGATTTCCTCGAGCGCCCGCTGGCCGGCCGGACCGGCACCCTCTCGCCATTCATGCTGGCGTTCTTCGAGTGCGAGAAGCCGATCGTGGCGGCGGTGACCGGCCCGGCCGTCGGGGTCGGGGTCACGATGCTCCTCCACTGCGACCTCGTCTACCTCGCCGACCGGGCCCGGTTGTCGATTCCCTTCGTGGCTCTGGGCCTGGTTCCGGAGTTCGGGTCGAGCCTCCTGCTCCCCCGCCTGCTCGGTCCGGCCCGGGTGGCCGAAAAGCTCTATCTCGGCGAGCCGATCGAGCCGGCCGAAGCGGTGGCATGCGGCATCGCGACCGCCGTGGTGCCGGCGGACGAGGTGGTGGCGCGGGCCCAGGCCGCGGCCCAGCGGATCACCCGTCTGCCCCCGGCGGCGGTTCGAGCCACCAAGCACCTGCTCCGAGCCCCGGACCGCGAGCGCCTCGTGGCCGTGGCCACGACCGAGACCCAGGCCCTCGCCGAACGGCTCGGCTCCGCGGAAGCGCGCGAGGCCCTGGCCGCGTTCCTGGAAAAGCGCCCGCCGAAGTTCTCCGCCTGAGGGCGGCTTACCGCCGCTCCCACCGGAGCGTCGCCGTCACCAGCACCGTCGGCCCCGCGATCGGAAAGAGGTAGCGGGTCGTTCCATCGGTGTACCCGCTCGAATAGGCGTTGGCGTCGAACAGATTGGCCACCTGCACCTTGAGGTCGTGGCCCTGGAGGCGGAACGCCGCCGCCGCGTCGAACACGGTGGCCGCCGGGAGGACCTGAGTGGCGCTCCCGTCGTTGGCGAGCTGGGACGCCGCCGTGTGGCGCGCCCCGAGGGATACCTCGACCCTGCGAGTGACGTTCCAGGCCGCCTGGAGGTTGGCGATCAGGCCCGGCGACAGGAGCGGCGGCACGTCCCGATAGACGGATCCCGTGGCCTCGTCGGTGAACTCCGCGATCCGCGCCCGCAGCAGCATCGCGTTGCCCGACACCGTCAACGCCGGGGCCGGCTGCCAGCTGCCTTCCAGTTCAACTCCTGTCCGCCGGCTCCGGGCCACGTTCCGACGAAGCGGCGACCCGATGATCGACAGCGTCCCGATCGGCGCGATCTCGTTCCGGAACCGCATCGCGAACGCATTGAAGCCGAGGCGGGCCGTGCGGCCGGTCCACTGGAGCCCGGTCTCCAGATCGACCACCGATTCCGGCTTGACCTGATCGAGCGGCAGAATCTCCGGCGCCAGGCTCGGGTCGAGGTCGTCGGCGCCGGCAAAGAGATCGGTCCGGGTCGGCTCCCGCCCCGTCCGGCCTAACGACACGTGGGCCACCACGGTCGACGCCGCCCGCCAGGTCACCCCCACCTTCGGATTGACGAACACCCAGTCGATGGCCGGACGGCCCAGCGAGGAACCGGGCGTGGGCCGGTACTGGAACGCCGCTCGGCGCACTTCGAGATCGGCGTGGAGATCGACCGAACCCCGGGTCCAGCGCGCCTTGGCAAAGCCGCTCTGCTCCTGCTTGAACCCGGTGTTGTCGTAGACCCGGTCCGTCAGGTCGGGGCGGATGAACAGGTAGTGGTCGCGATGGTAGCGACTGGCGTGCGCGCCGGCGGTAAAGGCAAATCCGTCACCGACCACGGCCACGGTGGTGAGGAGTCCGTACCAGGCGTGGGACAGGTTGAAATTCCACAGGTCGGACCCGACGGCCACGTCGTAGTTTCCGCCCGCGCTGTTCCGGTACCCCGTGGCGGTGAGGAGGGTCGCCGAGGACAACGACCGGGAGTACCGCAGGCTCACCATCTCCTGGTGGAAATCGTCCTTCTCCTCGGGGGCCATCGGGTTGACCCGGCGGTCCACGGCCAGTTCGGCTTCGGAGGCGGCGTAGTAGGCCAGTTGGGTCTTCGACCGGCCGGCAAAACCGGTCAGCTTGAGCGCGTCGCGGGCGCCGAACCAGCCGGCGCTCAGGAAGGCCGATCGGGCGTCGTTGCCGGAATGGTCGCGGTATCCATCGGTGGTTTGCGCCGAGACCCGGCCGTAGGCCGCGAAGCCGCGGGACAGGCCGGTCGCGCCGGCCACGCTGAGCCGGCCGGTGCCCCAGGAGCCGCCGGTCGCCTGCAGCTCGCCAAAGCGGGGCGTCGCGGCAATCGGGATCGACTCGAAATTGAGCGAACCGCCGAACGAGGCCGTTCCGAAGCCGCTCGTCCCGACGCCCCGTTGAATCCGGATCGAGTGGATCGAGTTGGCGATGTCCGGCACGTTCGAGAAGTAGAGGACCTGGTCCTCCGGATCGTTGAGCGGCACGCCGTCGAGGGAAATCGTGAGCCGGGTCTGGTCGATGCCCCGGAGGCGGATCGAGCTGTAGCCCGAAAAGCCGCCCGCGTCCGACGCGGCCGTGATGCCGGTGAGCCCGGTCAGCGCGAGCGGCACGTCCTGCCCCGCATGGGCTCGAACGATGGCGGCCCGGTCGACCTGGGTTTGCGACGTCGGCGCGGCGGCCCCGGTTCGGGTGGCGCGGACGACGATCGTTTCCAGCGTGTCGGACCGAACCCGGACGGTGTCCTGGATGGCGGGGCGGATCGGCACCGCGAGCGAAAACAGCAGGGCGACGAGCATGACGGACGCCTCGGGCGAATGGGGCGTCCGGAGTGGGGGTTCATGCCCGAGAGGGAACGACCAGGCAAGAACTCGCCGCGCTCCCTACGCCGGTGTTGGCCGGATCAGGTTCCAAGGGACTTTCTCAACCCCGCGACTGGCGGAGTACCCCTGGCGGCAATGGAACAAGAAATAACATGGGATTGACCGCTGGGCCAGGCCCGCCGAGCGCGCGAAGCCTTCGACGACGGCTGGCAGGAGTCGGCCTTTCCAATCGCAAGTTTCGGCGGTAGCGTTGACCTACCTGACCGATGGCGACGCGGACTCCAGTCCGTGCATCCTGCCGGGGCGCCACGGCCTCCGCTGAGAGCTACCGCCGAATGCCCACGCTGCTCGAAGCCGTTCAGGCGGCTCTTGCCCCGCGGTACGAGGTCGATCGGGAGATCGGTCGCGGCGGGATGGCGACGGTCTACCGGGCCCGCGATTCGCACGTCGGGCGCGCTGTTGCCATCAAGGTATTGCGGCCGGAACTGAGCTACAGCCGCCTCGCCGACCGTTTCCGTCTCGAGATCGCGATCGCCGCCAAGCTGAACCACCGGCACATCGTCGCCGTCCACGATTGGGGCGAGGCCGCCGGCATGCTCTACTATGTCATGCCCCTGATCGACGGCGAAACGCTCCGCGCCGCTTTGCTGCGTGACGGGGCCTGTTCGCTCGACCGGGCGGTGGCCGTGATCCGGGACGTGGCCGAAGGACTCGAGTACGCGCATCGCGCCGGGGTCGTGCATCGTGACGTGAAGCCGGAGAACATCCTGATCACGTCGGGGTACGCGATGGTCGCCGACTTCGGCGTGGCCCGGATCCTCGAGCAGGCGACCGAAGACCGGATGAGTAGCGCCGGGGCCGTCTTCGGCACCATCCAATACATGAGTCCGGAGCAGGCCGGCGGCGAAAGCCGACTGGACGCCCGATCCGACATCTACTCGCTCGCGTGCGTCTGCTACGAGATGCTGACGCTCGACACGAGCTTCCCCCGCTGGTCGGCCGAACGGGCGCTGGTGCAGCGGGTGCTTGGCCAGCCCCTCGCGCTCGCCCGGATACGGCCGGACCTTCCGCCGGACGTCGCCGACGTCCTGCATCGGGCCCTGGCTATTGACCCGAGTGACCGGTTCGGATCGGTGCTCGAATTTGCCGCCCAACTGGGTGCCACCGCGGCCGGCGGTCGCGCAACCAGGGCGCCGGGCCTCCGGGGGTGGCTCGGGTGGGTCGCGGGGCGACGCCGTCGGGCCCTGGCGCTGGGCGGGCTGGTCGTGGGAGCGTTGGCGACCCCAGTCCTCGGCTCGTTGCTTGTGGCCGACCCGCCGGCGTTCACGGGACGCCCGTCGTCGGTGGTCGCGGTGCCGTTCCGGGATCCGATGGCGAATGGGCGGGACGTTACGCTGGCGGACGACCTCGCCGCGGCGCTCACGATGGAACTCAACCAGTGGGAGTCGATCCGGGCCGTTCCGCGGGTTGCGCTGGCGGGTCCGGCCTTCGATCTCGGGCTCGCGGGCCCCGCCGTGGCCCGGGCCGACGAGGGGATCGCGCTGGCGCGCCGGCTCGGGGTTCAGGCGCTGGTGGTCATCGCGACGTCCCGAGTGGGAGACAGTGTTTCCGTCGAAGCCACCATGTACGACGCCGCGACCGGTCGCGGCGTCGGCCGACCGTGGCAAAGTCGGGCCCTCGCCACGGATCTGGCGGCTTTGGTCGGGCCGATCGCCAAGGGCTTGCTCGAGCTCGATGGGTCTCGGGTCGACCTGAGCGCGCTGCGCGAACGAACCGCGTTTCCGGAGGCCCTGGGTCAGGAGAGCAAGGGGCGCGCGGCACTCGAGCGGTGGCGGCTCGACGAAGCCGAGCGTCATTTCCGTCAGGCCCTGGCGATCGACTCGACGTTCGCGGGGGCCGCCCAGTTCCTCGGTCTGACGCTGTACTGGCGTTCGGCGCTGGCTCCCGAGGAACTGAGCGAGGTCGGTCCCGAGATCGCTCGGCTGAGCGGAGCCGCGATGCGGCATGCCGACCGTCTGCCGGCGCGCGATCGCGCCCACATTCGCGCCTTCCATGCCTTTCAGGCGGGCGATTATGCGAGAGCCCGTTCGGAGTACGCGGCGCTCCTGGCCCGGGATCCCACCGATGTCTACGCCTGGCTGATGGCGGGCAGCGTCGAGTATCGCGATCCCTGGCTGGCGCCGATCCCGGGGGACTCCGTCCTGCGTCCCCGCGCCGACCTGAATCTCGCGGTCCGGGCCTTCGCCGAAACCACGCGGCTTCAGCCGAGATTCGACCTCGGGTATGGGCATCTGTTCGACATCTACGAGCGCGTGGCGGGGCCGACCGAGCGGCGCGGCTGCTGGGGATTCGAGGAACCGCGCGACGAACAGCTGGCGCCGTGGGACGTCAGCGCGCCGCACCGACAACGCGCGTTCTGTCCGGTGGCCGGGGAGGCGATCAGCTGGCGTACTGAAGCGGAGTTTGCCCGGATCGACTCGACCGCGGTCCGGGCCGGCGAGGCCCGCCTGCTCGAGACCCGGACCCGGCTTTTGCGGCGCTGGGCCGCGTACGCCCCCGAGGAGGCCAAGCCGCGCCGCGAGCTCGGGGTTGCGCTGCTCACGATGCGAGCCCGCCTCGGCCTGGCCGCGCCGGAACTCAGCGACAGCCTGGGTGGCGAGGCGCTTCGGCTCCACATCGAGGCGCTTGCCCTGGACCCGGACACCACCCGCACCGAGCTGTGGCACCTCGCCTCCCTCCATCTCGCCGCGGGCGACCCCGGCGGTGCGGTCGAATGGGCCGAACGGGCGCTCCGCCGCCCGGCGCCGGACCCACCAAGTCCGCCGCCCGTTCAGGCAGCCAACGTGTTTCTGGCGCTGGGGCAGCCGACCCGGGCCCTGAGCGCCATCGCCAGCGGCGGCCGGCAGCGGTTCGTTCAGGACGACTCGACCGGCCGGCTGGTCGCGTTCGGCGGGGCGGAGTTCGTGATCGACCGGATCCGAGTACTCGGGGCGTCGGGTGTGATCGGGCCTGACCTCCTGCGCGAGCTTCGGGAGGTAGACCGGCTCTGGTCGAGCCCCCGCTATTCTCGACGGGACCGGCAGGTCCTCTATCGTGCCGGAGCCCTCCGCGTGGCGCCAGCGCTCGTCGCCGACTCGGCCGCCCTCGCTGCGTGGGATCGGGGCGCCGGGTCACCTCGCGGGGGCCTCTGGGAGATGCTGGTCAACCCACCGACCGATGCCGCGACGGTGGCCGGTTGGCTCTCGGCCGCGGTGCCAGGGGATGCCGCCGGGTTGAGCGATGTATCGCGGACCTACCTGCTCGGGGCCCTCGCGATCCGCGGTGGCCATCCCGCGCTGGCGGCTCGGCTGCTTGCTCGCGTGGACAGCATTGCCCTGGACCTCGACGTCCTCGAGATCGGGTGGGCATTGCGGCCGGTGAGCTCGCTCCTTCGAGGCCGCGCGCTCGAGGCCGTCGGCGACCGGCGCGGCGCCCTAGTCGCCTTCCAACGAGTCGTCGATTCCTGGGGCAACCCAGACTCGCTGACAGGCCCCCTTGTCGCCGAGGCTCGCGCCGCCGTCCAGCGGCTGCGATCGGCGGAACGTTGAGATCCGGCCGCCACCCGGCGCCGGATCATTACACCCCCAACCGGAGGAACACCGGGATGCCGTGCAAGAAATGCTCAAACGGAAGCTGGGAGTGCGGGACCAATGGAGCCCTGCTCTGCAAGCCGGGTGAAGGGTGGAAGGTCGTCGGGAACCTGTGCTTTGCCATCTACACCCGAAAGGACAAGGACGGCAACTGCCAGGTGAAGATCAAGCCGGCCGATTGCGACTGTGGCGACAAGGCCCTGCCGGCGCGACGAAAGATCGCGAAGCGCCGATGACCCTGATCGTCGATCCGTCGGTCCCGGACTCGGGCTTCCCCGGGGCGGCGCTCGCCGCCCTGGGGTCGGTCTGCCCCTGCAAAGGGTTGAAGCTCGAAGGGGCGAGCGGGAAGGTCGTCGTCGACCCCAGTCCGCCCTGGTGCCGCTGCTCCGAGCGCCATCCGGCCGGCGGCAATCTGGTGATGGATCTTGCGGCGGCGGCCGCTTCCATCTTGATCGTCAAGACCAACGGCGACAACGGATACCTCCCCGGGGAAATCGATTGGAGCGAGTCGAATCTCGACGGTGGAATCGACGTGGACGGCAGCACCCAGCGCCCCCCGTTCATCGGTCTCGCCCATGAACTGGTGCACGCATGGGCCGAGTTCGATGGCGATACGACGACCGCGATGGACGACGAAAAACGGGCGGTCTGCGGCGAGAACCAGGTTCGCGCGGAAGCGGGAGTGCCGCTCCGGCGGGGCTACGACTCGGTCATGCCCGACATTCCCCCCGAATACTGCCGCCAGAACGGGCTGCTCATCGACGTGACGCCCAAGGAGTCGTGCCTGCCGCAGCCTTCGTTCGAGAAAGGGTCCAGTTTCCGGGACTGGCTGGCCAAGGTGGTCCTCGCCGTGCTCCGGCTGCTACAGCGGCAGCCGAAACGCGGCGGCCCACCGCTCACGACGATCGAGTTTGGCACCGGGGGACAGTCGTTTGACGATCTGCTTACCGGTCCGCCTCCGCCGCCAGCCGTGTTGAACAGCAGGGTCCGCGTCGCCCGGCGCACCCGGGACACGGCGCCGGCGCGAGTGGCCTTGGCCCAGTTGGCGCCGGCGTTCGACGCGGCACGGCACGCCATCCTGGTGGAGGCGGCCGCGGTGGCCGGTTCGTACCGCGTGCTGATGGTCCTCGAGGAGCAGACGTCCGTGCGCCTGGTCACCAACCTCCGGCTCGCCAACGACCCGACCTACTGGATCGAGGGTCCCGGAGACCTGGTCGAGTATCGCTACGGGGCATCGGTGGTCGATGACGTGGCCAGCCGGCTTGCCCGGTCCGCGTTTCAGCCCCTCGTCGCTGGGAATGTCAGGGCGGTCGACGGGACCGTTCGCTTCGTCACCCTCAAGCGGGGGCCGGACATGCGGCGGACGGCGTTGTACTACTACCGATTTCGAGGAGTCGACCACCGCGGATTCCCTGCCCAATCGGACTCCGGGTTCGATGGGTGGGAGACAGTGTCGACCGCGCACGAAATCTGGCGGGATCTCCTCCAACGGACGCCAGACTCGATCTCGGTGTTGGCTCGACGTCGTTTTCCCTGACGGGGTCGCCTCGGAGCCTCGGGACCCACGGCGCGGCCGCCCCGGCTCCGGTTACCCGGGCCAGCTGGTCAACGGCCGCGCTCGACCATCTCGGCGATGGCTGAGCCCAACTCCTTCGTCGTGGCTCCACCGCCCAGATCGGGTGTCTTCGGCCCAGCGCCAGCCAGGACTTTCTCGATGGCCCCGACGATGAGGTCGTGCCCGTCCTGAAGCCCCAAGTGCTCGAGCATCATGGCCCCCGCCCAGATCTGCCCGATCGGATTGGCAATGCCCCGGCCCGCGATGTCCGGCGCCGAGCCGTGCACCGGCTCGAACATCGACGGAAACTCCCGCTCCGGATTGAGATTGGCCGACGGGGCAATGCCGATGCTGCCGCAGACCGCCGGCCCGAGGTCGGACAGGATGTCGCCGAAGAGGTTGGAGCCGACCACGACGTCGAACCACTCCGGATGGGCCACGAAGTGGGCGGTCAGGATGTCGACGTGGTACTTGTCGGACTGGAGATGCGGGTACCGCGCCGCCACCGCGGCAAACCGCTCGTCCCAGAACGGCATGCTGATCGACAGGCCGTTCGACTTGGTGGCCGACGTCACCTTGGAGAGCCCCTTCCGTTCCGCCAGCCGGAACGCGTAGTCGACGATCCGATCGACCCCGCGACGGGTAAAGACCGACTCCTGAAAGACCATCTCCCGCTCGGTGCCGGCGAACATCCGTCCACCGATCTCCGAATACTCTCCCTCGACGTTTTCCCGGACGATCCAGAAGTCGATCTTCCGCCCCTCGGTGTTGGCGAGCGGCGACTTGAGCCCGGGCATGATCCGGCAGGGCCGAACGTTGGCGTACTGGTCGAAGGCCCGGCGGATCGGGATCAGCAGGCCCCAGAGCGACACGTGATCGGGGACTCCCGGAAACCCGACGGCCCCGAGGTAGATCGCGTCGAACCCGCGGAGTTGGTCGAGTCCGTCGGCGGGCATCATCCGCCCGGTCCGATGGTACGTCTCGCAGCTCCAGTCGAATTCGGTCCAGCGGAACGACACCCCGGTTCGGCGCCCGACCGCCTCGAGGACGCGGACTCCCTCGGGGACGACTTCCTTGCCAATGCCGTCGCCCGGGATGAGGGCGACGTGATAGTTCTTCATGACGCGACCAGTTCGCGGAGTGAGGGCAGCCACCCGAGCGTGTCTCCAGTGGCGCGGCTCGGAAAGTACTCGGCGCCCGCGAAGCCGCGGTACCCCTCGCGGATGAGCCCCCGGAACGCCGCCCCGAAGTCGACCGTCCCCGTTCCCGGCTCGTGCCGCCCCGGGGCGTCGGCAAACTGGACGTGACGAATCAGGGCGCGGTGGCGGCGGTAGGTCTCGATCAGATCCTGCCGGTTGAGCGTGGCGTGATAGAGGTCGTACTGGATCCCGATCCCGCCGCCGACCTCGCCGATCAGGCCGGCCGCCTGCTCGAGGCTGGCCAGCAGGATGTCGGGCGTCTCGACCGTGTTGAGGGGCTCGATGACCGGCTCGACCGGGTATCCGGCCGCCCGCTCCGCGGCAAAGCGGAGATTGGACCGATACGTGTCGAGGCAGGCTTCCCGGGTCGACTCGCCGATCCGGGAGGGGCCGAGGTGGAGGAACCGGGCCCCCAGGGTCGCGGCCGCGTCGAGGGCCTGGGCCAGGGCCTGGCGGAAGGCGGTCTCCCGCCCCGGGACGCCGGACAGGGCCGGGCCGCCGGTCCGGAAGTCGCCCAGGCTCACGTTGAGGAGCAGAACGTCGATCCCGGCGGCGCGGGCCGCCTGGGCCATCTCGGCCGGGTTGCCCTCCTCGATGACCTGGATCTCCACCGCCTCGAACCCGGCGCGGCGGGCGGCCTCGAACCGCTCGAGGATCGGCAGCTCCCGGAACATCAGGGAGACGCTGGTGCTGAACCGGATCGGCGCGCTCTCAGGCATGCAGCTTGACCAGGGCCCGGCGCACGGCCTCGATGGTGAAGTCGATGTCGTCGTCGGTCATCGGGGTCGAGCCGATGAACCCGCCCCGCATGGTGAGCACCCCTTCGGCAAGCAGGTGCTTCTGGAAGGCCTGCATCCGGTCGCCCAGTCCGTCGGCCATTACCGCGGCGAGTTCCCGGTAATTGCGGGTGGGCCGATCGGTGAGCAGCAGGCCGGAAAAGGAGCCCACGCCCTCGGCCCGTCCGGTCAGCCCGAGGTCGCGGAGCACCCGGGTCATGCCGTCGCGGAGCCGCTGGCCCCGGGCCGCCAGCTGGTCGAAGACCTCGGGGGTCAGCAGCGTCATGCCGGTGTACCCCGTGGCGGTCGACAGCGGGTTGGCGGTAAAAGTCCCGCTCTGCTTGACCTTGGGCTCGCCCGCGTCGACGTCGAACACCGACATCAGGCTGGTGCTGCCGCCGACCGCGCCGATCGGCATCCCGCCGCCGATGATCTTGCCCATGGTGGTCAGGTCGGGCGTGATGCCGAGGAGTCCCTGCATTCCGTGGTAGCCGACCCGGAGGCAGAAGACCTCGTCGAAGATCAGCACGATGCCGAGCCGGGCGGTTTCCTCCCGGAGCATGGCCAGGTACTCGTGGCTCGGCGCCACCAGGCCGAGCTGGAGCCGGTACGGGTCGATGATGACGGCGGCCAGGTTGGCGGCCTCGGCCCGGAGGCGGGCGCGGGTGTGCTCGAGATGGTTGACCGGCAGGAGGACCAGTTCGTCGAGCAGGCTCTGCGGGGTGCCGACGCTGTGCGCCACCGGCGTCGGCCGGGCGGCGTCGCCCCAGAGGGCCGGCGGCGGCTGGAAGCTCGCCTCGATCAGGTCGTACTGTCCGTGGTACCCGCCCTCCATCTTGGCCACCTTGGACCGCCCGGTGGCGGCCCGGGCCACCTTGACCGCCAGCATCACCGCCTCGGTCCCGGTGTTCATGAACCGGACCTGCTCGACGCTCGGGATCCGGTCGACCAGCAACTCGGCCAGCTTGACCTCCCACTCGGTGGGGAGGACGGTGCAGAGCAGGCGGGCCGCCTGATCGGCGATGAGCCGGGTGATGACCGGGTGGGCGTGGCCGTGGATGATCGAGGCAAAGTTGTTGAGGAAGTCGATCTTCCGATTGCCGTCGACGTCGGTGATCCAGCATCCGTCGCCGGCCACGGCGTACTGGGGGTGCGGCTTGGTGACGGCGAGGTGGCGGGTGTACCCGGACGGGAGGACGGTCTGGGCTCGGGCAAAGATCGCCTCGGAACGGCTGGTTGGCATCGGGATTCCTTCCTTGAGAGTCGGGACCGCCCGGAAGATGACCGCCGGGTCAGTCCCGATCCATGTTTCAGCGGAGTTTGGGGATCGTGAGCAGGGCCTTGGCGTGCCTGAGTTCGCGGGCCGGCGGGTTCTGGCCGAACAGCGCCCGGAAGCCGAGGACGGCGTGGAACTCGAGCAGCAACTCCGCGTCGGTTTCCTCGATCCCGGGCCCGACCTGAACGCCGTAGCGCTCGAAGAGGCTCTGGTCGAGCATGGTCCCGGTGGCGCGGATGGCCAGGCGGAGCGGGCGGAGGTCCTGGGGCGGACGTTTGAGGAGCGCGATGGTTTCGTGGAGCGCGCGGTCGACGATCCAGGCGTTCCGATCGTGCCAGACCCGGCGGATGTCGGCGTGGGTCTCGCTCATCTGGAGCATGCAGCGGAGGATGCCGGCGTTGCGGGCAAAGGTCCGCTCGTACCAGCCGATCCGGGTCCAATAGGCCCGGAACGGGCTCATCGTCCGCGGAATGACCGGGAACGTGCCCGCCTCGAAGATGACGTAACCGCGGAGCAGTTCCGCCAGGAACTCGTCCTTGGTGGCGAAGTAGACGTAGAAGGTTCCCTTGGCGGATCCGGCTTCCTTGGTCACGTCGGCCACGTTGAGGTCGCGATGACTGACCCGCTGCAGGAGCGCGGCGCCCGCCGCCAACAGATTGAGGCGAGTTCGTTCGCCGCTCCGCCCCCGGGTGATCACGGTGGCGCGGAGGGCGAGATGGCGGGCGTACGTCAGCGCATCGGGCACGGCATCGAAGTGGCGAGGGTTGGGCGAAGCTAGCCAGCGGGAGGAGCCGGCGCCACTCCAGCGCGCCGCGCCGCCGGAAACCGGACCCCGAACCTGACCGTAGGGTCAGGTGGGAGTTGACCGGCGGGTCAGGTTGGCCGATATTCGCGCGAGTCTCCTTTCGGGATCCCTCCGCATGCTCCAGGTCGGACGGCTGCTTTCCGGGAACGGAGTGCCGGGGTCTCCCGGCGCCCCGGACGACGAGGCGGCCCTGGCCGCCCGGCTCGCCGCCGGCGACAGCGAGGCGTTGTCGCTCCTCCTGGCCCGGTACTGGCGCCCGATGGTCAGCTTCGCGGCCGGCCGCCTCGGCAGCCAGGACGCCGCCGAGGACCTGGTCCAGGAAGCCTTCGTCCGGGTCTGGGAACACCGCGAACAGCTCCGGGCCGACACCTCGCCCCGGGCCTACCTCTACCGCGTGCTCCGGAACCTCATCACCGACGATCACCGCCGGCAGCGGCTCCGCGACCGCTGGGCCGAGAGCCGTCGCCGCCAGCCCGAGCCGGAGGTGCCCTCGCCGGCGCTCCTGCTCGAGGCCGATCAACTCGCGGTGGCCGCCAACCGGGCCATCGCGGCGCTGCCCGAACGGCGCCGGGAAGTCTTCGTCCTGGCGCACCTCCATGGCCTCTCCTACAAGGAAGTCGCCACGGCCCTCGGGATCACCCGACGGACCGTCGCCAACCACATGTCGCTCGCCCTCAAGGAACTGCGGGGCGACCTCGCCGGTTTCGTCGAACTGATCCCGAAGGCCAGGGCGGCCGGCTGACCCGGATTGGTACCGTTTCGGGTCCGGGCCGTACTCCACTCCACAGGCCTGGCCCGGATTCCGGATGGTCGACGATCAACTGCTCTATCGCTCCCTCAAGGGTCAGACCTCCGACGAGGAGGAACGGATCGTCCGCCGGTGGCGGATGGCCGGGCCCGGCAATGAGGAGCGGTATCAGGAACTGAGCCGGGTGCTCGCGGCGGCCAGCCGCGGCTTCAGCTGGCCGGCCAGCACCCCGCCGGCCACGCTCGAGATCCTGGAGGAAGCCGCCCGCCGCCGGGCGGCCCGGAGCCAGCGGCGATGGCCGGGGTGGGCCCCGATCGCTCTGGTCTCGGTCGCGGCGGCCGCGACGCTCCTCCTCGCGGTCGGGGTCTGGCGGATGGCGCAGCGCGCCGAAACCCTCGCCATCACCGAGTTGGTCACCGGCCCCGAAGAGACCACCACCATCGGCCTGACCGATGGGACCGTCGTCCGGCTGGGCGGGTCGAGTCAGCTCCGGTTCGATCCCCAGTCGGATCAGCGAACGGTCCACCTCAAGGGGCGGGCCTACTTCGCGGTGGCCAAGCAGCCGGGGCGGCCGTTCCGGGTCAAGACGGAGGGTGGCGAACTGGTGGTGCTGGGAACCCGGTTCGATGTCGACGCCCAGGCGGCCGACCTCCGGATGGTGGTGGTCGAGGGTCGGGTGGCGGTGGCGGCGGCACGCGGCGGTCAGACCCGCGTCTCGGCCGGCCAGGTGAGCCGGGTCGTCGACGGGCGGCTCCTCCCCACCCAGCGCGTTCCCGACGCCAGCGGCGAAACCAAGTGGGTCGGCCGTTTCCTCGCGTTTCAGAATACGCCTTTGCGACAGGTCGGTCGCGACATCGAGCGGGTATATGGAGTCCGGGTGGTGGTCGACACCACCATTGCCGATCGGACCATCACGACCTGGCTTGCCGACCGCAGTCTTGCCGAAGTCCTGCGAATCGTCTGTGCGGTGTCCGTCGCCACCTGCGCCAATCAGGACGGTGTGGTGACGATTTCTGGATCGTAGCGTCTCGAGTCGTCGGTTCTGCTCCCTGGAAGGAGGCGGTGGTCGCTATGTCCGTTGTCCGACGCAGTCTTGTGGTTCTCCTTACCCTTGCCGTGGCGCTCACGCCCGGCCTTGCCGGGCAACAACGCCTGGCGCATCGCGCGGGCGCCGATCGGCCCGGACTGCTCGATCGTCCGGCGCTCCTCGACGTGCGCGACGTCAGCCTGACGGTCGCGCTGACGGCCCTGTCCGAGCAGTCCGGCGTCGTGGTGGCGTTCAGCCCGACTCTCCTCGCGAGCGACGGTCGCCGGGTGGACTGCCGCTGCCAGGAGGCTTCGGTGGCCAAGGCGCTCGACCACGTGCTGGCCGGGACCTCGTTCCACTACGAGGTTCGAGACGGCCAGGTCATCGTGACCCCCGGGGTCCAGCCGTTGCCGCGGCCCACGACCTTCGAATCGACCGTGGGGGGCGAGTTTGCCCTGGCCGGTGCGACCGGGTCGGTCCCGTCGGCCGTGGCGCCGCTCGCGTCGAGCGATCAACCCGTCCAGGACGGCACCATCAGCGGGACGGTGGTCGATCAGACCACCAAGCAGCCGCTGCTCGGCGCCCGAGTCTCGGTGGTCGGGACGACCCGCGCCGCGCAGACCGACACCAAGGGCGCCTTCCAGATCGCCGGGCTCACCGGCCAGGAAGTGACGGTCGAGGTGGTCCGGGTCGGCTACCGGAAGCTGAGTCAGGCGGTTCGGGTCGGGACGGCCAACCTGGCGCTCGAACTGGCGCCCCAGGTCATCAAGCTCGATGAGCTGGTGGTCACCGGAACGGCCGGCGTCCAGGAGGCTCGCGCCTTCGGCAATGCCATTACCCGGGTCAACACGGCGGCGCTCGAGGAGATCGCCCCGGCGGCGACCCTTCAGAACATCCTGGCGACCCAGGTGCCTGGTCTGGCGTTCCAGTCGGCCGGCGGCAACGTCGGATCCGGCGGCACCACCCGGCTTCGGGGCGCCGCGAGCATCGCGCTCTCGTCCAATCCGCTGGTGTACGTGGACGGCGTCCGGGTCGACAACAACCCGGCGGCCGGGTCGCCCCGGGCGCTGTTCGACGGCAAGATCGGGAATGACACCCGGTACGCGCAGTCGCGGATCAACGACCTCAATCCGGACGAGATCGAGTCGATCCAGGTGATCAAGGGACCCTCGGCCGCGACGATCTACGGCACCGAGGCGTCCAACGGCGTCATCCAGATCATCACCAAGCGGGGCCGGGCGGGGCGACCCGAAATCCAGCTGACCGCCAAGCAGGGCGCCACCTGGCTGCCGAACCCGGAGGAGACGTTCCAGTCGAAGTACTACCGGGCCCTCGACGGATCGGTGAAGGAGTTCAACGTCCTGACCAACGACCGGACGGTCGGCTTCCCGATTACCCAGTACGGCTACTGCCCCGAGCCCTACAAGGCCGAGGGCGACCGCTGCAAGGGCAGTCCGTTCAGCACCGGCCTGACCAGCTCGATCGGCGCCACCATTGGCGGTGGCACCGAGGCGATCCGCTACTTCTTCTCCGCCGATTTCGAGCGGGAAGAGGGCACCGTCAGCTACAACTGGCAGAACAAGCTCTCGACCCGGGCCAACATCAACTGGGCCCCGAACGAGAAGTTCAGCACCGACGTCGGGATCGGCTACACCCGGAGCAAGCTCCGGTCGCAGTCGCCGATGAACCAGCCGATCATCGTCGCGATCGACTTTGCCTGCCCGACGCCCGGGTGCGAGCCGGGCCGCAACCTGCCGAACGGCGCGGATGGTCCGTTCCGTGGATACCAGTTCGTGCTGCCGGAGCGGTTGGCCAACGAAACCGAGGGGTACGACAACCTCGATCGCGTCATCCTGAACTCGACCTTCCGGCACCAGCCGTTCAAGTGGCTGAGCCACCGGATCACCTTCGGCGGCGACTTCGGGACCCAGCGTCTGACCGGGATTGCCCGGCGGGCGGAGGGCGCGTTCCGGACCGGCTATTTCCTCCCGAACGGAGCCCGGGCGCTCTACAATCGCGACGTCTCGTACCTGAGCGCCGACTACGGCGCCACCGGCACCGTCAAGCTCGGGAGCAACTTGAGCGCCGAGACGTCGGCCGGGCTCCAGTATTACGCCAAGCGGACCCAGATCGCCTTCTCGACGGCGGAGAACCTGGCCGTCGGGAGCCTCGAGACCCTCGGGGCCGGCTCGATCCGCAACACCGACGAAGAGTTCATCGAGAACAAGACGTTCGGCGCCTACGCCCAGCAGCAGTTCTCCTGGAAGAACCGGTTCTTCCTGACCGGCGCCATCCGGGGCGACGACAACAGCGCCTTCGGGACCGACTTCGACTTCGTGCTCTATCCCAAGGTCTCGGCGTCGTGGGTGCTGAGCGAGGAGTCGTTCATGAAGGGCATGAGCGGGATCTTCAGCACGCTCAAGCTCCGCGGCGCCTGGGGCAAGGCCGGGCAGCAGCCCGACGCCTTCGTGGCCCTGCAGACCTACCGGCCCTACATCGGCGATGGCGGCGCCACCGGCCTGACGACCGACAACTTCGGCAACCCGGACCTCAAGCCCGAGGTGACGAAGGAGATCGAGATCGGGTTCGACGCCGGCCTCTTCGACGAGCGGCTCGGGCTCGAGTTCACCTGGTACAAGAAGACCACCGACGACGCGATCATCCCGGTGACGCTGCCGGTTTCGACCGGATTTGCCGGGACCCGGCTCCTCAACCTCGGCTCGATCCAGAACAAGGGCGCCGAAATCGCGGCCAACGCCACCGTCTTCCGGACCCGCGGCCTGACCATCGACGTCCGGTCTTCGCTGTCCTTCAATGACAAC
>JAEUJH010000401.1 GCA_016794825.1 Gemmatimonadota bacterium | reverse complement strand
TACCCTGCCAAGGGCGCCAATCCTAGCGCCGGCCCACACCCCCGGTCAAGGTTGCCGGTCGCGGTCCTCTTCGAGGATGAACGCGTGCTCCCCGCGCCGGAGCATCCCGTGTTCTTCGCGCGCGATTTTCTCCTGGAGTTCGGGGTCGTTCTGGACGGCCCGGGCGTACCGCGCCAGGGAGTCCACCTTCCGCTGCAGGTCCGCCAGGAGGGCCTTTTCGGCCCGTTCCTGACGGCGGAGTTCCAGCCACTGAAGGGTGCTGAACTCCCCGCCCTGCACCGCAAAGGCCAGCGCGGCCGTCAGGACCGCCACCAGGAGCCAGCGCGCCGGGGTCACAGCGAGTAGAGGTCGCGTCCGGGATAGTGGGCCAGGACGCCGAGTTCTTCGGCGATCCGGAGCAGCTGGTTGTACTTGGCCACCCGATCGGTCCGGCTCGCGCTGCCGGTCTTGATCTGTCCGGCCCCGGTGGCCACGGCCAGATCCGCGATGAAGGTGTCTTCGGTTTCGCCCGAGCGGTGGGAGATGATGACGCCGTAGCTGCTCGACTTGGCCAGCTCGATGCACTGGAGCGTCTCGGTCAGGGTCCCGATCTGGTTGACCTTGACCAGCACGGCGTTGCCGACGCCTTCCTCGATGCCCCGCCCCAGCCGGTCGACGTTGGTCACGAAGAGGTCGTCGCCCACCAGCTGGATCCGCTCGCCGAGGGCCTCGGTGAGCGTGGTCCAGCCGTCCCAGTCGTCCTCCGCCAGTCCGTCCTCGATCGACACGATCGGATAGCGGTCGACCCACTGCTGGTAGAGCGCCACCATGTCGGCGGCACTCCGGCGGCTCTTGTCGCCCTTCTTGAAGACGTACTCCTTGGTTTCCTTGTCGAACAGTTCCGACGCCGCCACGTCGAGGCAGATGGCCAGGTCGCGGCCGGGCTCGTAGCCGGCCCCGCGAATGGCCTCCATGACCACGTCGAGCGCGGCCTCGTTGGACGGCAGCATCGGAGCAAATCCGCCTTCGTCGCCCACCGCGGTCGAGAGGCCCATCTTGGTGAGGACCTTCTTGAGGGCGTGGAAGACCTCGACCCCCATCCGGAGCCCGTCGGCAAAGTTGTCGGCGCCGATCGGCGACACCATGAACTCCTGGGCGTCGACGTTGTTGTTGGCGTGGGCGCCGCCGTTCAGGATGTTCATCATCGGCACCGGGAGGATCCGGGCCATCGGGCCACCGAGATAGCGATACAGCGGGAGGCCGGTTTCCTCGGCGGCCGCGCGCGCCACGGCCAGCGACACCGCCAGGATCGCGTTGGCGCCGACCTTGCCCTTGTTGGCGGTGCCGTCGGTTTCCATCATCTCCGCGTCGACGGCGATCTGGTCCTCGGCGGCCATCCCCTCGAGCCGCGGGCCGATGATCTCGTTGACGTTCTTGACGGCGTCGAGCACGCCCTTGCCGAGGTAGCGCTTCTTGTCACCGTCGCGCAGTTCCACCGCCTCGTGTTCGCCGGTGGAGGCGCCGCTCGGAACCGCCGCCCGACCGCGGGCCCCGCTCGCCAGGACGACCTCGGCCTCGACCGTGGGGTTGCCCCGGCTGTCGATGATTTCGCGACCGCGCACTTCGATGATGGTGGACATTGGGTTGATCGTCGGGTTGATGGCGGGTGATTGGAATGGCCCCAAGGATAGACGCCCGGTGCCGTCGGAGACAACTCGCGGCTACTCGACCGCGCCCAGGGCGAGCATGGCCGCCCGCGCCTGGGCGGCCAGCTGGTCGCGGGCGGCGTAGTCGAGCCCCGCTGTCGGGATCGGATGACCGATCCGGAGGGTGACCGGCCCCGGGCGCGGCGCGATGCTCCGCTTCGGGAGCCGCTCGAACGTGTCGACGCAGACGACCGGCACGATCGGGACCCCGGCGGCGATCGCGAGCACGAACGGCCCCTTCTTGAACGGCAGCAGCTTGCCGGTCATGCTCCGGGTTCCCTCCGCGAACACCACCGCCGAGGTCCCGGCCCGGATCTGCGCCGCCGCCCGGTCGTACGAGGCGAACGCGGAGCCTCGATTGTCCCGGTCGATTTCGATGTGCCCCATCGCGTTGATGGCCGGCCCCAGGAACGGCACCCGCGACAGTTCCTTCTTGAACACGAACCGGATCGTGCCAGGTAGACCCGCCAGCAGTCCCCAGATGTCCACCCACGAGAGGTGGTTCGACACGAAGACGACCGGGCCCGCGGGAATCCGCTCCAGCCCCTCGACCACGACGTGCATCCGGGTGGCTCGCAGCAATCGGGTCCCGTAGGCGAACTGGATCCGATCGTAGAGTCCGCCCGGCTCCTGGCGCACCCCGGTCATGGCCGCCACCACGACCCGGGTCCCGTAATAGACCGTGAGCACGATGGTGGCGATGACGTAGCGAAGCGCCCGGATCATGCGCGCAGGGTCATCGGAAGTGATCGAAGCCCGGGATGGCCGCCGCGACACCGGCTTCCATCAGGCGGACGCCGGCCCCGGCAGCCACGCGGCCGATCCGGGTGAGCGGGACGCCGGCCATCGTCACGCCGTCGGGATGCTGCGCCTCGAACGCGGCCGGCAGCGTGACCAGGAGTTCGTAGTCCTCGCCCCCCGCCGCCGCGAACCAGGCGGGCGACCGGCCCACCGCCGCCGCCTCCGCCGCGACGGCCGGATCGACCGGCACCCGGTCGAGGTCCAGCTCGAGACCGACCCCGCTGGCGCTGGCGAGGTGACCGGCGTCGGCGGCCAGGCCGTCGCTCAGGTCGAGCATGGCCGTGGCGCCGGCCGCGCCGAGGGCTCGGCCCAGTTCGATCCGCGGTGCGGGCCGGGCAAACCGCTGCCGGGCGCCGGCCGTCGGGACCCGACCGGCCTCCCACGCCGTCAGCGCAGCCCGGGCGCCGCCTAACGTTCCGCTGACCCAGACGCCGTCGCCCGGCCGGGCGCCCCGCCGCCGGACCGGCGCCGCCGCCCGGCCCAGCACCGTGACCGTGATGGCCAGGCCGGGACCCCGGCTCAGGTCGCCCCCGACG
>JAEUJH010000377.1 GCA_016794825.1 Gemmatimonadota bacterium | reverse complement strand
GTCCCGGTCGCGGTGGGTTTCGACCCGGGTCAGGTCCTCGGCCAGGTAGAGGTGAATCCGTTCGTCGGTGAATCCCGGGGCGGTGAAAATGTTCGTCAGGTAGCTGAGGCGGGCGGCCTGACACCCGGCTTCCTCGATGAGTTCCCGGTAGGCGCAGTCCTCGGGCGATTCCCCGGGACCGAGGGTGCCGGCAGGGATCTCCCAGATGAAATCGTCGGCCGCGTGGCGAAACTGGCGGATCAGGACCACCCTGGGGTCCGGGTCGGTGGGCCGGTCGAGCATCGGGACCACGGCGGCGGCACCAGGGTGACGGATCATCTCGAGCTGGCCTTCGGATCCGTCCGGAAAACGGACCTGGTCGACGTCGAGTTTGATGACCCGACCGGTGTGGACGCGTTTCGAGCCGAGGATCATTGGGAGTCCTTAGTGCTACTACCTAGTGATCTTGCCCAGGTCACCGGGATCTTGGCGGCTTCTTTCAGCAGATAGCCGATTTCCCTGGCTCCGCCTGGATTGATCGGGCTTTCGGGGGCGGGTGACGTGTAGGCGGTCAGGCTGAGCCGGGAGGCCTCGAGGCGGAGGCGGCCGAGGTGGAAGCCGTCGCTGACCAGAAGGACGGAGTGGATACCCCCGCCCCGAGCCCATTCACCGAGGGCGCTCATCGACGCCTGGGTCGACTGCCCCTGGGGGAGTTCGACGATCGTCGATTCCGGGACGCCGGCCTGGCGGAGGTATCGGGACTGGACCCGGGCCTCGCTCTCCGAGTCACCGGGGTGGGTGCCACCGGTTACCACGATGACCGGGGCCAGGCCGAGTCGGAACAGGTTGAGGGCGTGGTCGATTCGGGCCTTGAGGACGGGCGAGGGCCGCCCGTTGTAGTGGGCGGCTCCGAGGATGACGATGGCGTCGACGGGGCGGCGCTGATCCTGGCGGCTCTGGCGCCAGACCCAGGCAACGAGGCCCAGATAAACGACGCCGCCCAGGAGGGCGGCGCCGATCAGCCACCGGGCCACCGACCGAATCACAGGGTAAAGGACTCGCCCAGTCCGGGGATGGTGACTTCCTTGACCCCGCATTCCCTGAGAATGTCCGCCATGGCCTTGGCGGCCTCCGGTTCGCCGTGGACCACGAACGCTCGCCGCACCGGGCCGCCGAGTGCCTTGACCCAGGCCCTGAGTTCGGTGCGATCGGCGTGAGCCGAGTAGCCGCCGATCGTTTCGACCTCCGCGCGGCGGGGCACCATCTCGCCGAAGATCCTGACCTCGTCGGCACCCTCCTGAATCCGGCGACCGAGGGTATGCTCGGCCTGGAAGCCGACGAACAGCACCAGGTTCCGAGGGTTTCCGATGTGGTTGGCGAGGTGGTGGAGAATCCGGCCGCTTTCCGCCATTCCGGACGCGGCGATGATGATGGCGGGGCCGGTGAGGGTGTTGAGACGCTTCGACTCGTCGACCGAGCGGACGTAACGGACCATCGAGAAGTCGAAGACCTGATCGGTGCGTTCGAAGAGCTTCTCGCGCCGATCGAACACCTCGGGGTGCATCCGGAACACCGTGGTCGCGTCGACGGCCAGGGGGCTGTCGACGAAGACGGGAATGTCGGGGATGGCGCCGGTCCGGGCCAGGTGGTGCAGCGAGTAGACCAGTTCCTGCGTTCGGCCGACGGCGAACGACGGAATCAGGATCTTCCCGCCTCGGGCGGCGACGCGCTTGATGATCTCGCCGAAGCGCTGCTCGGCCTGATCGGTGGATTCGTGGTCGCGGTTGCCGTAGGTCGACTCGATGATCAGGGTGTCGATCGGCCCGACCGGCGGATCGGGATCCCGAATGATGGGGAGGCCGCTCCGACCAATGTCGCCGGAGAAGACGATCCGGTGGCCGCCGTCCTCGGTGAGCCGAAGATCGACGGACGCCGAGCCGAGGATGTGGCCGGCATCGGTGAACTCGAACGCGAGGTGCTTGCGGAGGTGGGTGATCCGCTTGTAGGGCAACCCGACGATCAGGTCCTGGACCGCGATCGCGTCGGCGAGGTTGTAGAGGGGGTCGCTTTCGGGGCCCTTCGAACGTCCGTGCCGGGCCAGGAACTCCGCGTCCTTCATCTGGATGTGCGCCGCGTCGGGGAGCATCACGGCGGACAGATCGCGGGTGGCGGGCGTGGCGTAGATCGGCCCGTGGAACCCGTGGCGGACGAGGAGCGGCAGTCGGCCGGCGTGGTCGATGTGGGCGTGGCTCAGGACCACGCCGTCGATGCGGCGGGGATCGAACGGCAGCTCGGCGTTCTTGCGGGCGGCTTCGGCGCGGCGGCCCTGGAAGAGACCGGCGTCCAGCAGGAAGCGCGCTCCGGCGGCTTCGAGGAGGTGCATCGAGCCGGTGACCTCGCCGGCCGCGCCCCAGAAGGTCAGGCGAATTCCACTCACGCTGTTCCTCTCGTGCTCCGGCTCGGGGCGACGTTACCGGGTTCCGAAAATCCGGTCGCCGGCGTCACCGAGCCCGGGGAGAATGTACCCCCGATCGTTGAGTTGCCGATCGAGTGCCGCGGCGTAGATCGGGACGTCCGGGTGCGCGGCCGCGAACCCGCGGACACCCTCGGGAGCCGCGACCAGGCACAGGAATCGGATCCGGGTCGCGCCGACGGCCTTGAGCTTGGCCACCGCGGCCACCGCCGAGCCGCCGGTGGCGAGCATCGGGTCGAGGACGTAGACGTCACGGGCGTCACTGGCCTCCGGCACCTTGAAGTAGTAGCTGACCGGCTCGAGGGTCTCGTGGTCCCGATAGAGGCCGATGTGGCCGACCCGGGCGGAGGGAACGAGTTGCAAGATTCCGTCCACCATCCCGAGGCCGGCCCGGAGAATGGGGACCAGGACCAACTTCTTGCCGGCCACCCGGTTAGCCGTCATCCGCTCGAGCGGGGTCTCGATCGTGACCGGCTCGGTGGCCAGGTCGCGGGTGACCTCGTAGGTCATCAGCATGGCGATTTCGCCCACCAACTGGCGAAAATTCTTGGTCGCCGTTTCACGATCTCGGAGGATCGCCAGCTTATGTTGAATGAGCGGATGATCCAGGACCGTGAGGGTGGGGTGGTTCGGGTGGGGGGCCATAGGGTGAGAATATAGCGCCGGGCCCCGTGATTGCCGGGGCGTCCCCGAAGCCGGAAATCGGGGGCAGGCCGGTCTCGCAATATGCCCGTAACCTTCGAATCCTACAGGAGATAGCCTATGAAGACGGGAATGACCCTAGTCGCGTTGGCCGGCCTGCTGGCGGGGGTGGCCGGTGCCCAGCCCAACCCCTTCAAGCTGCCGAAAAACACCCTCAAGGCCCAGATCACCTATCAGCTGGGCGGCGACCAGACCGGGACGGCTGAGACGGCCATCGACGGCGAGCGGTTCATGGCGAAGTCGACGGGCACCATCAAGATGATGGGGAAGGAGAACAAGTCCTCCAGCTGGACTCTGGTGACGGCCGATTCGATGTACACGATCGACCTCGAGAAGAAGGAAGGTCTGGTCGGGCCGAACCTGCTGCCGCTCTACTCCAAGGCCTACGACGATCTCGATGGAGCCGGAAAGAAGCGGTTCCACAGCAACATCAAGGAAATGGGCGCGATGATGTCGAAGGCGTTCGACGTCAACTCGTTCGGATCACTCGGCGAAAAGCTCGGGGACGAGACCATTGCCGGTGAGGTGTGCGAGAACCGGCAGTTCGGCAGCTTCCAGGTCTGTTCGATGAAGAAGGGCCCGCGGTTGGCGCTCAAGACCTCGGGTGACCTCCTCTGCTTCCGGTTCGAGCAGACGGCGACCTCGGTATCGCTGTCGGCCCCGCCGGGATCCGCGTTCGAACCGCCCGCCGGGATCAAGTACCGTCCCATGATGGGCGGGCAGGACCCGGATTCGGCGGCCCGCGCGATGGTGGCGTACATCTCGAGCCAGGAACTGGCCGACTCGATCGCGGCGTCGAAGGCGGAGCTGGAAAAGGCCAAGGCCGAGGCGGCGGCCAAGGGCCAGCCGACGGAGATGACGCCCGAGCAGAAGGAACAGATGAAGGCCGCGTGCGAGTTCATCAAGAACGTCGACATGGGGGCCGTCATGGCCAACGTGGCGGCCGAGATGAAGAAAGCCATGGCCAACGCGGCCAAGGACGCCGCGAAGAACGCGGCCACCAGCAAGCTCAAGGGGCTCCTCAAGAAGCCCAAGATCCCGTAGCTCGCGGGTTGGCCAGCACCGGGGGACCGGAGGGGGGCGGGGGCGCGGGGTCGCGCTTCCGCCCCCTTGGTTCGTATTCTTCGGCGATTCGCTCAAACCACTCCATTCCACGAAGGTGACTCCGATGGCGATCGGTCGTTCGCGGTTGCTGACGTTCGTTGTCCTGGCGGCGGTCGTTGGCGGGTGTGCCCGCGGCCCCAAGTACGATCTGGTCATTCAGGGTGGCCGGGTCATGGACCCGGCCACGGGCCTCGACTCGGTCCGGAACGTCGGGATCACTGGCGGGAAGATCGCAGCGATCTCGGCCGACCCGCTCGCGAGTGACAGCGTGGTCGATGCCGCCGGCCTGGTGGTGGCGCCCGGGTTCATCGATCTGCACGCCCATGGCCAGTCGACCAGCGACATGGAGATCCAGGCGCGCGACGGCGTGACCACGGCGCTCGAAATGGAAGTGGGCGTCTATCCGGTCGATCCGTGGTACCAGTCGATGGCGGGGAAGGCGCCGCTCAACTACGGGGCGACGGTCAGTCATATCGCCGCCCGGTTTGCGGTGTTCCATGACCTCGAAGTCGGGCACTGGCCGATGAACCGGTCGGTCACGGCCGGCCTGGGCGCGGAGCCGGCCGGCGCGAACGCCGCCGCCAGCGAGAGCCAGCTCGAATCGCTCGGCGGTGCCATCCGCCAGGGTCTCGATGACGGGGCGCTCGGCGTCGGGTTCGGCATCAACTACACCCCGGCGGCAACCGCGGAAGAGATCACCAGTCTCTTCCAGGTCGCGGCGGAGCGGAAAGTGCCAGTGTTCGTGCACACCCGGGCGTTCGGCATCGGGGCGATCCGGGAAGCGATCTCGACCGCTGCCGCGACCGGCGCCGCCCTTCACGTGGTCCACGTCGGGAGCAGCGCGGGCGACGACGTGCCGGCCGCCCTGGCCCTGATCGACTCCGCCAAGGCCGGCGGGATGGACCTGACCACCGAGGTGTACCCGTACACCGCGGCGTCCACGATGCTGGAGTCGGCGCTGTTCAATCCGGGCTGGCAGGCCAACCTCAAGATCGACTATCCGGATCTGGCCTGGGCCAAGACCGGTGAGCGGCTCACCAAGGAGAGCTTCGATCGGTACCGGAAAGAGGGTGGCTGGGTCATCATCTACATGATGAAGGACGGCAACGTCGAGCAGGCGATTGCCCACCCGGGCGTGATGATCGCGAGCGACGGCGTTCCCTTCGTCAACGGCACCGGCCATCCGCGGGGCGCGGGGTCGTTTGCGCGGGTTCTGGGTCTCTACGTCCGGGAAAAGAAGGCGCTTGGCCTCATGGATGCCCTGGGCAAGATGACGATCCTTCCGGCGCGCCGGTTGGAAGGCTTCGTTCCGGCCATGAAGAACAAGGGCCGGATCGCCGTCGGGGCCGACGCCGATCTGACCCTGTTCGACCCGACGACCGTGATCGACCGCGCCACCTTTACGGAGCCGACTCAGCCGTCGGCGGGCATCCCGTACGTGATCGTCGGAGGGACGTTCGTGGTGCGGGGCGGCGAACTGGTGAAGGGAGCGTTCCCCGGAAAGCCGGTTCGGATCACCCCCGCCGCGAAGTGACCGCTAGCGATCGTTGACGAGCACCAGCTTTCCGAGGACCTGACGCGAGGACATCCTGGCGTAGGCCTCGGGAAGCTGGGGCATCGGCACCACCCGATCGATGGCGGGTTTGACCCGCCCCTCGCCGTACCACCGGATCAACTCCGCAAAGGCCGCCGCGCTCGCGGCCGGCTCCCGCCGAGTGAAATCGCCCCAGAAGACGCCGACGATCGACGCGCCCTTGAGCAGCGCGAGATTCAGCGGGAGGCTTGGGGTTCCACCCTGGGCAAACCCGATGACCAGGTAGCGTCCTCGCCAGCCGATCGATCGGAACGCCGGTTCCGCCAGATCGCCGCCGACCGGATCGTAGATGACGTCCGGACCGTTACCGCCCGTGAGTCGCTTGATCTCGTTGCGCAACGGGCTCGATCCGTAGTCGATCGTCTCATCGGCGCCCAGGGTCCGACAGAACGCGGCCTTCTCGGCCGTCGAGGCGGCGGCGATGACCCGGGCCCCGACCGCCTTGGCCACCTGGATGGCGGAGGTGCCGACGCCGCCCGCCGCGCCGAGGATGAGGACCGTTTCGCCGGCCCGCAGGGCGGCTCGATCGACCAGCGCGTGGTGGGACGTGCCGTATGTCAGCGTAAAAGCGGCGGCGTCCTCGACCGGAAATCCGGCCGGGAGCGGGACCAATCGATCCGCGGCGACCACGGCGTGGGTGGCAAAGCCACCGATGCCGGCCAGCGAGGCGACGAGGTCACCCGGTTTGACGCTGGTGACGCCCGGCCCGACCCGCTCGACCGTTCCGGCAAACTCGGAGCCCGGCACGAACGGCGGCGGCGGCTTGAACTGGTATTTGCCCTGCACGATGAGCAGATCGGGGAAGTTGAGACTCGCGGCCCCGATGGCGACCAGGGCTTGACCCGGTCCGGGTTCGGGGAGCGACCAATCCTTCCACTCGAGTTGCTCGACCCCGACA
>JAEUJH010000357.1 GCA_016794825.1 Gemmatimonadota bacterium | reverse complement strand
GAACGGCGGCGTCTCGAAGACGCCCATCGGCCCGTTCCAAACCACCGTGCCCGCGGTCCGGATCCGTTCCGAGAAGTCCTTCATCGTGGCCGGATCGATGTCATACACCGCAAACCCCGGCGGGATCGACTCCCGCGGCACCGTCAGCGTCGTGATCCCTTCCTTCAGATCCGGCGCGATCACCCCGCCCCGCGGCAGGATCAGCTTGCCGCCTGACTTCTCGAGCAGCGCCTTGGCCACGTCGAGCCGATCGGCTTCCACCAGCGAATTGCCGGTCTGGAGACCCATGGCCCGGAAGAAGGTGCACGCCATGGCGCCGCCGATCAGGATCTGGTCGACCTTTGGCAGCAGCGCTTCGATCAGGTCGATCTTGCCCGAGATCTTGGCGCCGCCGAGCACGGCCACGAACGGCCGCTTGGGCTGGTCGAGCGCGCCGCCGAGGTACTTGAGTTCGCTCTCCATCAGGAAGCCCGAGACGGCGGGCTTGAGGAACTGCGCCACCCCGGCGGTCGAGGCGTGGGCCCGGTGGGCCGAGCCGAAGGCGTCGTTGACGTAGAGGTCACCAAGGGCCGCGAACCGCCGCGCCAGGTCGGGATCGTTCGTCTCCTCGCCCGGATGGAACCGGGTGTTTTCGAGCAGCACGACCCCGCCCCGCGGGAGTCGCTTGGTGGCGGCGACGGCGTCGTCGGCCAGGGGATCGGCAAGGAACGACACCGGCACCCCGAGCAACGTCTCGAGCGGCCGAACGCACGGCTTGATCGAATACTTCGGATCAGGACCGCCCTTCGGGCGTCCGAAGTGCGAGCAGAGGACCACCCGCGCGCCCTTTTCCCGGAGGTACTTGATCGTCGGGAGTGACGCCCGGATCCGGGTGTCGTCGGTGACGACGCCATCCTTGACCGGACAGTTGAAATCCACCCGGACGAGGGCCCGTTGCCCGTCGAGCCGGGAGGGGTCGAGCGACGCCAGGGTCCGCTTCATGCGCCGTGCGTCCCGATGTACTGCATCAGGTCGACGCACCGGGCCGAGTACCCCATCTCGTTGTCGTACCAGGACGACACGTGCACCATGTTGCCGTCGAGCACCTGGGTCGAAAGGAGGTCGACCGTGCTGGACGCCAGGTTGCCGACGTAGTCGATCGACACCAGCGGCTCATCGCTCGTGGCCAGCACGCCCTTGAGCGGCCCCGCGGCCGCCTTGATGAACGCCTGGTTCACTTCCTCGACGGTCACCGGCCGGTCGACGACGCAGGTCAGATCCACCAGCGAGACGTCGGCCGTGGGAACCCGCAGCGACACACCGTCGAGCTTGCCCTTGACCTCCGGGATGACCAGCGACGTCGCCTTGGCGGCTCCGGTGGTGGTCGGGATGATCGACATGGCCGCGGCGCGAGCCCGTCGGAGATCCTTGTGCGGCAGATCGAGGATCTGCTGATCGTTCGTGTAGGAGTGGATGGTGGTCATGTACCCCTTCTGGAACCCGAAGGCGTCGCGAATGGTCTTGACCACCGGCACCAGGCAGTTCGTCGTGCAGCTGGCGTTCGAG
>JAEUJH010000346.1 GCA_016794825.1 Gemmatimonadota bacterium | reverse complement strand
AGGCCCGGTTCGACTACGCCTACCAGCGGCGGAGTCCGCTCGGGCGGGGCGTCCACCTCTTCGGCGTCCGCTGGACCCCGTGAGAAAGAAGCGAATCGCCATGGGGATCCTGATCGCCGCCGTCGCGCTGTTCGTGGGGTACGGCGCGGCCTACGTGGCCAGCGAGGACATCCGCTACCTCACCCGGGCCGGGATCGAACAGACCCGGATCCTGGAGCGGCGCCAGCCGCTCGAACGGCTGATCGGCGACACCACGCTTCCGGCCGTCGATCGGGGCTACATCAGTCTGGTCCTGGCGGTGCGCGGCCACGCCGCCGCCCTCGACCTCGAGGCCAAGGACACCTACACCACCTATACCGACGTCGGGCGGGACACCCTCCTCCTCTCGCTCACCGGATCGAAGAAGGACTGCATCTGCCCGGTCACCTGGAAGTACCCGATCGTGGGGCGGGTGCCGTACAAGGGCTTCTTCGATCCGGCCATGGCCCAGAAGGAAGCCGACAAGCTGGCCGCCAAGGGCTACGACGTCTGGCTCCGGCCGGCCGCCGCCTACTCGACGCTCGGCTGGTTCAACGACCCGCTCCTCAGCACGGCCATGATCCGCGACTCGGTCGAACTCGCGGCGCTGGTCTTCCACGAAATCGCCCACAACACGCTCTACGTGAAGAGCGCCACGCCCTTCAACGAGAGTTTTGCCCAGCTGGTCGGGTATCGGGCGGCCGAGGCGTTCTACCGGAGCCGGGGCGACTCGACCCTGGCCGATCGGGCCCGCGACCGGTGGCTCGACGAGATCGTGCTGGCGGAGTACTACAAGAGTCTGATCGACACGCTGCAGGCCTTCTATCGCACCCAACCGCCGGCGGATTCCCTCGAGGCGGGCCGGGCCGGCATTGCCCGCTGGTCCAAGGCCCAGCTCGAGGGGCCGATCGGCGCGCGGCTCCGGACCTACCGGGTGGCCCGCCTGGCCGAACGGCCGATCAACAACGCCCAGCTGGTCGGGGTCCTCCTCTATCGGACCCATCTCGACTGGTTCGACCGCTGGCACGAGGCCCACGGCGGCGACGTGGCCAAGGGGGTGGCCGCCCTCCGGACGCTGATGGACGGCGTTCCGGGCGATTCCGCCTTTGCCAGGCTGGAACGGGCGTTGGGGTCGGACGGCGGCGAGGCCGCCGACCCCGGACCGTCAGGACCCGACCGGCGTTAGGCGCTCCGTCGGGGCCTCGGTCAGCAGGTCGCGCACCGCCGCCCGGTACCGTTCGACGTTCTTCCGTTTGACCCCCTCGTAACCGCGGATCAGGTCGGGCAGGGCCGCGAGCCGGACCGCCCGGTCATGGGTGTCGGGGCCGAGCCGCGCCAACTCGGCCTCGATCCCGGTCCGGTACTCGTCGATCAACGCCCGCTCCAGCTGGCGGATCCCGTCCCGGCCGAACGGATCGAACGCGGTGCCCCGGAGGCCGCGGAGCGCCCGGAGGGCCCGGAATCCGACGTCGAACCACCGCCCGAAGGCCAGTTTCTTCTTGACGCCGAGCGCCCGGAGCACCGGCGGATGGAGCCGGTAGTGACGGGTGGCGCCGGGGCCGAACGTCTCGTCAATGGCCTGATCGAGCGAGCCGTCGAGGGAGAGCCGGGCCACCTCGTACTCGTCCTTGTACGCCATCAACTTGTGGAGGTAGCGGGCCACCGCCTCCGTCAACGGCAGCCCGCGGCCCAACGGTGCCTCGCGCGCCTTGACCCGTCCCACGAACTCGAGGTAGCGGCGGGCGTATCCCACGTTCTGATAGTCGATCAGGTCCGGAACCCGGACGGCCAGCAGGCGGCGCAGCTCGCCCTCGGCACCGAGTTCGCCGATCAGGGCCGCGGCCTCGGCGCTGAGCGCCGGTGCGGCCGGCGGGGCTTCGTCGGTGGCCCCGGCGGCCCAGGTCGGATCGTTGGCCACCATCCGGCCCACCCGGAACGCCTGGACGTTCACGTCGACCGAGGCCCCGTTGAGCCCGATTGCCCGCTCGATCGAGCCGGCCGCCATCGGGATCAGACCCCGCTGATACGCCGCGCCGACCACGATCAGGTTGGCCGGCATGTGGGAGCCGAACAGCCGCTCCGCCAAGCCCTCGGCGTCGAGATACAGATTGGCTCCGGGACGCGTGGCCGCGTCGATCCGCCGGTGGAGTACCGAGTCGGCCGGGAATTCGACCGCGGCGTTCCGGACCATGAGGCCGGTCGGCACGTGACTCGACGACACCACGGCGACCGTCCGGTCCGGCCGGGCGCGAATCAGGTGGCGGGTGTCCGCCGCGGTCAGCACGTCGAATCCGAGGTACGCGTCGGCCTCGCCGATCCCGACCTTGTTCGATACTTCGGTGGACCCGCCGAAGATCTTGAGGTGCGAGACGACCGCGCCGCCCTTCTGGCTGAGCCCGGTCTGGTCGAGGCAGCGGAGCGTCTTGCCCTCGAGGAGCGCCGCGGTGCCGAGGATCTGGTTGACGGTCACCACGCCGGTTCCGCCGATGCCCAGGCAGATCAGGTTGGCCTGCGCGGGACGGGCCGGATCGGCCGGGAGCTCCGCCTCGCCGATGGGGCGGGCCTGACCGGGCCGGCGGGCCCGCCGCTGGGCCGGATCGGGCACGACCGTGACGAACGCGGGGCAGTCGCCGTCAAGACACGAATAGTCGGTGTTGCAGGACGACTGGTGGATCTTCGTCTTCCGCCCGAACTCGGTGTCGACCGGCGTGACGCTGAGGCAGTTCGACTTGACGCCGCAGTCGCCACAGCCCTCGCAGATCCGCTCGTTGATCAGCACTCGCATCGGCCGCTCGGGGGCCTTGCCTCGTTTCCGCATCCGGCGGAGGTCGGCGGCGCAATGCTGGTCGTAGATCAGGACCGTCACCCCCGCGGTTTCCCGGAGGGCACGCTGGGCTTCGTCGAGCCGCTCCCGGGGCCACGGCTCCACGCCCGGAGCCAGCGACACGCCGCGGTACCGCTCCGGTTCGTCGGTCAGGACGACGATCCGTTTGACGCCCTCGGCCTGGAGTTCCCGGGTCAGTTCGGGAATCGGGATGCCGCCATCGACATGCTGACCGCCGGTCATCGCCACGGCGCCGTTATAGAGCACCTTGTAGGTGATGGTGACGCCGGCGGCCACCGCCTGCCGGATGGCCAGGCTGCCCGAGTGGAACAGGGTCCCGTCGCCGAGGTTCTGGAACAGGTGCGGGGTCTCGGTAAAGGGCGCCGCCCCGACCCACTGCGCCCCCTCGCCACCCATCTGGGTAAAGCCGGCGCCGACCCGCTCCATCGTCACCGCCATGCCGTGACACCCGATGCCGGCGGCGGCAATCGAACCCTCCGGCACCACGGTCGAGCGGTTGTGAGGACAGCCCGAGCAGAAGTAGGAAAGCCGCTGGGCGGTAAGTCCGAGGGGCTGCACCGACGAGGGGAGCGCGGGCCGGAGCCGCTCGAGCCGACCTGCCACGTCGGGCACTCGTCGGGCCAGGCGCGCGGCCAGGATCGGGGCCACGGTGTCGGCGTCGAGTTCGCCGTGTCCCGGTACCAGGAACGCGTCGTGCTCGTCGCGCTTGCCGACCACCCGGGGCCGTTCGGCCTGATTGAAGAGCGCGTCCCGGACGAACAGTTCGAGGAACGACCGCTTCTCCTCGACGACCAGGATCTCCTCGAGCCCGGTCGCGAACTCGCGCATCAGTCCCGGGTCGAGCGGATAGAGCATCCCCACCTTGAGGAGGCGGACCCCGAGCCGCTCGAGGTCCGCATCGTCCAGCCCGAGTCGGGCGAGCGCCTCCCGGACGTCGAGGTAGGTCTTGCCCGCGGCGGCAATGCCGAGCCAGGCGGTGCGTGGATTGACCGAAATCCGGTTGAGCCGATTGACCGCCCCGAACCGACGCGCCGCCTCGAGCCGGCCTTCCCAGACTTCCTGTTCGGTCTGGAGGTTGAACGGCGCGAAGAGGTTGTGGGTCTGGGTCGGGCGCCACGGCTTGCCCCGGAACTCGAACTCGGGCAGGACCCAGCCGTGGCGATCCGATCCGACCACCGCGCTGCCGAACTCGTCGGCCACGTTG
>JAEUJH010000329.1 GCA_016794825.1 Gemmatimonadota bacterium | reverse complement strand
CAGGCTCTCCCGCAGCTCCGCTTCGCCATCGGATCCGCCGCCGCCGTAGCTCCACACCTGCCCGAGCGTGAGCAACTGCGAGCCGAGCTGACCGGAATCGGGCGCGGCCGCGGCTCGCTGCGTTTCCACGGCCCGCCGGGCCGCCCGGAGCGCCCCGGCGTAGTTGCCGACCCCGAAATACGCGAAGCTGATCTCGTGGAAGAGACGTGATTGCTGCTGGGGATCGTCGGCAAACTCGCGCTCGAGCCGGTCCGCGGCCTGGTCGAGGAGATGGCCCGGCGTCGGCGCGGCGCCGGTCCGGCCGAACGGATAGAGCGAACTGAAGACCGAGATCAGGAACCCGTTGACCCGCTCCGCCCGGTCGCGCGCCGCCAGTGCCGCCGCCGCTTCGCGGCGGATCCGGCCCGACTGGATGACGGTGACGGTGGTGAAGGCGGCGATGACCGCCCCAGCCAGGACGGCCAGGGTGACGGCGAGTCGGTTCCGATGCCAGAACTTGGCGGCCCGATAGCGCCAGGTGGCGGGCCGAGCCTCGACCGGCAGCCCCGCCTGGAGGCGGCGAATGTCGGCCGCGAGCGCGTCGACGGTGCGGTACCGCCCCTGGGGCGTGAACCGGAGCGCGGTGGCGACGATGGCGTCGAGATCTGACGGAACCGGCTCGCCCCGGTCGGTGGCGGTGACCGGTGACCGGTTCGACTCCCGCGCCAGTTCGTCGACCCAGCGATGGGGCGGCACCGGACCGAGATCGACCGGGCGCCGACCGGTGACGAGTTCGTGGAGCACCACGCCTAACGAGTAGACGTCGCTGGCCGTCGAGACCGGCTCGCCCCGGAGCTGTTCCGGACTGGCGTACGACGGCGTCAGCAGCATGGTGGCGGGCCCGGTAGCGCCGGCCGGATCGGCCACCGCGCCACCAAGTAGCTTGGCCACGCCGAAGTCGAGGAGTTTGACCTCCCCGCCTTGGGTGACCAGGACGTTGGAGGGTTTGAGGTCGCGGTGGATGATCAGATTCTCGTGGGCGTACTGGACCGCGGCGCAGACCTTGAGGAACAGGTCGAGCCGGTCGGCCAGCCGGAGGGCGCGTTGGCTGGTGTAGGCCACCAGCGGCGCGCCCTCGACCAGTTCCATGGCAAAGTAGGGCCGCCCGTCCGCGGCGACGCCGCCGTCGAGCAGGCGGGCAATGTTCGGATGCGCCAGCCGTGCCAGGATCCGGCGCTCCTCAAGAAACCGGCGTTCGAGGGCCGGGTCGGCCGCTACCGGCGAGCGCACGACCTTGAGCGCCACCGGCATCTGGAACTGCCCGTCGGCCCGCTCGGCGTGGTACACGGCCCCCATCCCGCCCTGCCCGATGGCCCGGACGATCCGGTACGGTCCCAGCGCCGCCCCCTCGGCCAGCAGGCGGTCTCCGCCGGGAAGGATGGCCTGCGCCAGCGATCGAACCCCGGCCTCGAGCACCGGCGAGTCGCGCTCGAGGACCTCGACCAGGGCGCGGTGCAGTTCGGGGTCGCGCTCTCGCTGGTCGGCCAGGAAGCGGGCCCGCTCGGCCGGCTCGAGTTCGAGGGCGCGATCGAGGGCCGGCTCCAACCGGGCCCAGAGGTCGCGCGATTCGAGGAAGTGACTCATGGGGGCATCAAGGGGGCGAGGATCGCCACCAGAACCGGACATCAGGGTGTCGGCTCTCCGGCCAGCACCGCGGCGAGCCATCCCTTGGCCTTGAGCCAGTCGCGCCGGACGGTCCGGTCGGTGACGCCGAGCGCCGTGGCGGTCTCGGGCTCGGTCATCCCGCAGAAGAACCGGCACTCGACCACCTGCACCAGCCGGGGCGACAGCGCCGCCAAGCGACCCAGCGCGTCGTCGAGCGCCACCAGCGCCTCGACCGATTCATCGGCCGACAGCTGGAGCTTGTCGAGATCGACCGCCACCCGTTCCCCGCCCCGCTTGGCGGCCAGGCGACCCCGGGCGTAATCGATCAGGATCCGTCGCATGGCGGTGGCCGCCAGGGCCAGGAACCGCGACCGGTCTTCCCACGGCACCCGGGTGGCGTCGACCAGCCGGAGATAGGTCTCGTGGACCAGCGCCGTGGTGTCGAGCGTGTGGCCGGTGCGTTCGTCGCGGAGGACCCGGTGGGCAATCCGCCGCAGCTCGTCGTAGACGATCGGGAACACGGCCTCGGCGCCGGCCGGGCCGGTCCGGAGGGCCAGGACGAGATCGGTGAGATCGGGGGTCGGGTCGTTCGTCACGCCGGGCGCCTAACGATTTTCCGCCGGAGACCTCATCGGCCGGCCGCGCCCTGGAGCCGGGCCAGTTCGCGACGGGCTTCGACGATGAGCGGCAGGTCCCGGTCGCCGTCTTCCCAGTGAGCCAGGAGCGACGAGTACGCTTGCCGCGCGGTGGCGCTGTCGCCCAGGGCTTCGGCGATCCGGGCCAGGCGCCCGAAGGTTCGAAAGACATCCTGCATCCCCTCGATCCCGAAGGGAATCCGCTCGACTACCTCACGCGCGAGCGCGAGCGCGGAGTCGCGCCGGCCGACCTCGAGCAGGGCGTCGATCGCGATCACCCGCCCCGCCGGCTCGAAGCTCTCCCCGAGTGATCTGCCCCGGAGGAGATCGAGCGCTTCGGCCGGGCGTCCGGTTGCCAACGCCAGGTCCGCGCTCAGGACCGCGAGCGCGGCCTGGTCCTGGAGCCGATCGGGGCGAAGGGCGGCGCGAACCCGGAGGGAATCGAGGACGACGCGGGCCTCGCCGAGTCGATCGGACCGGATCAACTGACGACCCACGAGGGTCAGGAACGGCGCCTCGAGGTCCAGCCGACGGAAGATGGTCACGGCCCGGTCGAGCGCCGCGTTGGCGGAGCGGAGGTCGCCCCGGCTCGAGGCGGCGTCGGCGCGGAGGGTCAGGTCCCGGTACAGGGAGAGACTCGCCTGGCGGTACAGCGCGATGGCCGAGTCGAGGCGGTCGATCGCTTCCAGATAGCGGCCGCGGTGGAGGGACAGATACGCGAGCGAACGGTACCCCCGGGCTCGCTGGTCGCCGGCCGGCGTCAGCATTTTCCGGAACACCGACTCGGCCCGGGCGTAGTCCTTGACGTCGATGAAGACGGCTCCCCATTGCTGGTTGTAGAAATTGCGGAGCAGCAATGACGAGTCACTGCGCCAGGTCCGGTCGTAGGCATCGATCGCGCCGCGGTAGTCACCCAGCGTTCGTTTGGCGATGGCGGTCGACTGGTGCGAAGGCGCGAAGTTCGAGTCGAGCGCAACGGCTCGTCCGAACGCCTCGATCGCATCCGGGTTGCGACCCGCGGCGCGGAGGGCTTCCCCGTACGCGTGCCAGCGCGGCGCGGATGGGAATCGGGTCGCCAGCGAGGCGCTGGCCGCAAGGGCATCGGCCGTCCGGCCTTCCGCCATCGCGAGCGACAGGGTCACCTCGAGCTGCTCGGACGCGGTCAGTCGGGCCTTGCGCGCCTCGGCCTCACGGAGCCAGTGGAGGCCCTGGCGAACGTCGTTGCTGAAGGTGTGGAAGATCCCGAGCTGGACCTGCGCCATGGCGAACCCGGAGTCGTCGGCAATCGCCCGTTCCAGCGCGAGCCGACTGCCCTCATAATCACCCCGTCGGAACGCGGACCCGGCCTCCGAAAAGGCGCGGAGCGCGGACAGCGACGGCGTCGTGACCAGCGGCAACGGCGCTGCGGAGCGCCACTGGGCGTCGCCCAGTTGACGGCGGACCCACCCCATCAGCCGGTCCAGGCCCTCGAGCACGGCGCCGATCGAGTCGACGGACTCTCGCCGGGCGGCGAGGGTGGTTCCAGTGGCCGGCTCGAGGATCCGCCCGGCCAGCATCACCCGGTCGCCCAGCGGCGCCACCGAGAGGGCAATCACCGCCTGGCCGCCCTCGCGGAGCGCGATCTCCTGCGCGAGGGGTTCGGCGAGCACGGTATCGGTGATCGTCCGGCCGAGTCGGCGGAGGCTCTCGCCGAGTCGAGCCCTGGCGTACACGGAGAACCCGGCGGATTGCTGCAGCGCGATGCTGGCCGCCACGGTCAGCGCCGGTCCGAGGGTCGAATCCGCCGTCCGGTTCTCGACGTCGGCAAGGACCACCATGGCCCCGCCGGTGAGGGTCTTGGCGCCGCCGGACCGGTACCGCGCCACGGCGACCGCGCCCGCCATGAGCAACAGGGCCACCCCGACCAGAGGCCATCTCCGGCGATTCGGCCGGGCCGGCCCGGGCGACGGCGGGGACGCGGGAGGCTCGACGGCGATCGCCGGGTCAGCCGGCGACCTGTCGTTAGGCGCCGGCCCCGGCGCCGCGGCGACGGGCACCGCGGCCAGTTCGGCCAACAGCAGCGTCAGTTCGGCGGGAGGCGGCGCGCCGGTCTCCGCGCGGAGGAACTGCTGGTGGAGCCGGAGTTGCTTGATCGCCGCGCCGGGATCGCCGGCGCGCGCGGTGGCCCGCGCCAGGGCAATGGCATACCGGGTGGCGAGGGGGTCCATCGCCGCGAGCCGCCGCCACAACGCCGCCGCCTCCGGACCGGCCGGATCCGCGGCCGCCAGGCCCTCCATGGCCTCGCAGGCGATCAGCTCCAACCGCCGCCGCTCGCCACTCGACCATTCCTCGAACTCGGCCGCGTCGGAGAGCACGAACCCGTCCAGGAACCGGCCCTGATAGAGGCGGACGACCGCGGCCGCGTCGCCGGCCTGGTGGGCCGCGAGCAGCTCGCCGACGTCGCTCGACACCGCGGCGTCGAGGCGGACCTCCGTCCCCCGCGCCGAGATCACCTCGCCGAGCTGACGATTGATGCTGTAAACCGTCTGGGAAAGGCTGTGGCGCGCCCGCTCGTCGGTGGCATCGGGCCAGAGATAAAGGAGCAGCCGGTCGCGGCTCACCCCCCGAGCCCCGCCCACCGCCAGGAGGGCGAGCAACGCGTTTCGACGAGGACCGCTGCCCTCGACCCGCCGTCCGTCCAGCTCCACCCACAAGCCGCCGAACGTGTTGATGCGCAACATGTTAACCCGGTTGATCCTGGCCTGATTCCGGCCTGACGGGGGCCTGAAGAACTCTCGCTAACATAGCGGCCGTCACCAAGGCGGGCGAGATGATCAGGCAAGCCGGAGCAGGGACGACGACCCCTCGGACCCAAGCCGACAGCCGCGGGCCCTTCCACCCCGGCAATCGGAGCGGCCGCCAGGCCTGGCTCCTCGCCCTTGTGTTCGCCCTCCCGGCGACCCGTCAGGCCGACCCCTGGGTCGACTCCCTCAATCTGGGCCACCTGACGCTCGAGTCGGTCGGATTCAAGCCCGTCCATCCGGATCTGGCCGACGGCACCGACCCGTCGCTCGAGCGACTGGCCCGCGCCATGGAGCGGGTACCCGGCCGGTTCGTGTTACTGGTGGCCCCGGAGCGCGACCGATCGTTGCCGCCCGACACGGTGCTGAGCCGCCGGCGAGCGGAGGGCGCGCTCCGCCGACTCCTGGCCGCGGGGGCCAATCCGAAAAAACTCGTGGGGACGATCCAGCCCCCCACGCTGATGCCGGTCGGAGCAGGTCGAGCGCGAGTGGAGTTGCTGCGAATCAACTAGCGACGGGAGGGCGGAATCATGACGACCAAGTGGACGGTGGCACTGCTGGTGACGGCGCTGGCGGCCGGGACCGCCGAAGCGCAGAAGCCGAAGGGACTGGCCTCCAAGGTCAAAGGCGCGCTCAAGGGCGCGGTCGACAGCGCCGCGTCGAAGGCCGCCGCCGCCGTCGTCGATTCGGCGTTAGGCACCGGTCAGACGAAGCTGGCCGACGGCGAGTGCCCGCCCGGGATGGTGCCCGTGGGTGGCGCCGCCACCGTGGGGGCCGCCCTGGTGACCAAGGTCCGCGGCAAGGGCAAGCCGACGCCCGCCACCCCGACCCCCTGCGGACCCGACACCGGGGCCGCCGCGATGATGGCCGATCAGCAGGCGGCCGCGATGGCCGCCGCCCAGGCACAGGCGGCCACGGCCCCGCAGGGCGCCGTCCCCGGCGCCGCCGCCAACGAGGTCATGGGGGCCGTCGTGGGCGCCACGCCGCTGGGCCTCGCGGCCACGGTCGGCGCCCCGATGGCGGTCAAAGGGGTCAAAGCCATCGGCGGTCTGCTCGGCAAAGGGGCCCCGACCGCGGCGGCCATGATCAAGGACCTGTCCACCAAGGGAAGGCTCGAACTCAAGGGAATCCGGTTCATCGGGTCGAGCGACGCGTTGGAGCCCGGATTCGAGGATGACCTCACCATGCTGGCCGAGGCGCTCCACGCCATGGAGGGCCCCTACCTGATCAACGTGCCGGCCGAAGCCGCCGAGCAGGCGGCACCCGACACCACCATGGCCCGGCGGCGGATCGCCAAACTCTCGGCCCTGGCCGCGACCGCGGGCGTGCCGGAGCACCGGGTCCGCTTCATGAGCGGCCTGCCCGGGCTCGACGCCAGGAAGAAGGCCCCCAAACCCGGAGAAGCCCGAGTCGAAGTCCTGAAAGCCCCGTGACGAACCCGAAGGAGGCACCATGACGACGCGTCGTCGATCGATCGGACTGCCGGTGTTCACCGCGGCCGCGTTGGCGGCCGGGTGCGGCGGGGGCACCGGGCCGAACCCGCCGGCGCCGCCCCCACCCCCGCCCCCACCGTCGGTGGCGTCGGTGATCATCGACCCCCGCGGGCTCACCCTGCCGGTCGGCGGCCAGGGCTCCCTCGCCGCGACGGCGCACGACGCGGCCGGGAACCCGGTGACCAGCGCATCGATCGGCTGGACCAGCCGGAACGCCGCGGTGGCCACGGTGTCCGCGACCGGCGTCGTGAGCGGACTGGCCGCGGGGGTGACCCAGGTGGTGGCGAGCGCCCAGGGCAAGCTCGATTCCGTCGCCGTGACGGTCATCGACAACTTCATCCTGGAGATCACCCCGCCCGCCGCGTCGACCGACGTCGGCAAGACGGCCGGCTTTACGGCGCAGGCCCGGAACGCGCAGGGCCAACCGATGATCACTCCGCCGGTCACCTGGATCACCTCGGCGCCGGCGATCGCCACGATCGGGGCCAGCGGGATCGCCACCGGCGTGTCGCCGGGCGCCACGACGATCACCGCGGCGGCCGGGCCGGTCCGCAGCAACCCCGCGATCCTCCTGGTCCGCGACACCTCGGCCGCGGCCCAGGCGTGCGACGGGATCGGCAACGTGATGACCATCGAGGGGGAGATCGAGTACGGATACAAGGCCGTCGGCGAGACGACCGAGGGTGGATTCAAGGTCGACTCCGACGACCAGGGCCAGCTGAAGGCGACGATGACGCGGCTCAGCGTGTCGCCGTTCCAGGTGGCGTGGTCGGGCGAAATCGTCGGCACCGCCCAGACCACCGAGAAACGGTACGACGACAACGACGCGGAGACCCGATCCGGCGGCGGCTCGATGGTCCGGATCCTGAACGAACTGCCGAAGATGACGTTGATCGTCGACCTCCAGACCTGCCGCTACCGGCTCCGGGCGGGGGCCACCATTTCGGTGCGGGAAACTCTTCGCGGAACCACCACGCAGCGGGACGAGATCGTCGCGTACGTGACGTTCAGCGGCCTGACGTCCGCCTTCAAGGCTTTCGGCGGCGTCCTCGAGCCCAACGACGTGGTGGCCGCCCGGTCGGTCATCGGGGCGGAAATGAACCCCACGGAGGACGCGGTCGTCCCGCTCGGGTTTGCCGCCCTGCTGTTCAATCCCGTCGATCGCCAGGTCGGCCAGGCCACGGCCGGGTACCTGCTGACGCTCAAGTAAGCGACACCCTCCCCCCGACCCAGGGCCCCTGCCCGGGAACCGATCCGGTTTGCTTGCCGGATGGCGCCCGGGCCGGTAAACTGACGGGTCAAGACGGCTCCGGCCGCCCGCATCTGCCAATCAACGATGGTCCTTGTCCGCACCACCAGAACCGTTGGAGCCCGAAGCATGAAGCGTTCCATCACCCTGAAGGTCAACGGGACCGATCATCGGGTCGACGTCGAGCCGCGCGCGCTGCTGGCGCACGTGCTGCGCGACGACCTCAACC
>JAEUJH010000303.1 GCA_016794825.1 Gemmatimonadota bacterium | reverse complement strand
GCTTCGGTGGGCCTGAGCCCGACCTGGAACGCGTCGGCCCACTTCCAGGGCGGCGTCGACCTGGTGTACAACCGGATCCGGTTTTCGGATCGGGACCAGACCTTTGCCGCTCATCAGGTGCGAGTCCGGGCGGCGTACTCCCACGACAGCCGGCTCTCGGTGGCGGCGTTCGTGCAGTACAGCCGGGCCGCGGACGCGGTGGCCGCCAACATCCGGGCCCGGTACCGCTTTGCCGAAGGCCGGGATCTCTGGCTCGTCTACAACGACCTGCTCGACACCGATCGGCCCCCGTTGGCGACGGTGCCGCGAGGTCCGCTGTCCCTCAGCCGGACCCTCGCGGTCAAGTACACCCACACCTTCACGCCGTGACCGTCACCGACGTTCGACGATCGGAACGAGGAGGTAGCTGGCCCGGTCGCGATCGTGATAGACGGTCTGGTCGGCAATGACGCCGCGGGATTCCTTCCCGATCGGACCACCGGTCTGCATGTTGCGATCGAACTTCGGGAACGCGTGTGAGGCCACTTCGAGCCGGAGCCGCCAGCCGGCGCCAAGCCGGACGCAGGTCGACCAGTTGTCGACCTCGTACGATTCGACCTGGCCCGGCTCCAGGAACACCTCCTTGTCGAACCCCTGCCGATAGCGGGCGCGCACCACGCCGTCGTTGAGCCGTTGGACGAACCCCGAGGGGCGGACGGCCAGGACCTTGGTGGCCCAATCGGTGTCCTTGGCGGATGACGCCGCAAACAGCCGAACCGTCAGCGGCCCGCAGACCTCCATGGGGCGGGGCAGGGGGGCCGTGGTGTAGACCAGGACGTCCTGGCGCTCCTCGACCTTCCGGTAGTCGTCAGGACCGCCGATCTGGGAGAACGCGTCGTCGGTGACGAACGGGAAGGCGTTCATCGGGTCGGCGCGATAGCGATCCGGCGGCAAGGCCCCCGGCGGGATGGTGTCGAGACGCCCGTCGCCGAACCGGGAATTGGCGCGTCCCTGGCTCTTGAGATAGAACTTGACGAACCGGGTAGTGGGCAGCGGCCAGTCGGCCTCGTCGCGCCAGCGATTCTCCTCCATCACGAAGATCCGGACTCGCGGATCCCGTTCGGCGCCGTTCGGGCGGTCCTTGAGCCACCGGTCGAACCAGCGAGTCAGGAGGCTGTCGAGATTGATCACCGCCTGGGGCCCGAAGTCGATCGCGCCGAGCTTGCGGCCCCGGTTGACCGCGTGGCCCCAGGGTCCGATCAGCATGAACTGATTCGGGTTCCCCTTCAGGTTGACGAAATTCTCGGTCGTCCCGACCAGCACGTCATCGTACCATCCGCTCACGTGCAGCATCGGAATCGTCACGTCCTTGAGCGCCGCCTGGTACGCCTGCGCTTCCCAGTAGCGATCCCGGACCGGATGATCGAGCCAATCGCGCCAGGCGGTGAGGGTCCGGCCCAGCAGTTGATCGGCTTCGTAGAGCGGGAGGTGGCTGTACGCGCCCCGGAGATCGTGCTCCGAGATGTCCTGCATCGTCTTGCCCGAAACCGCGGCGAGCCACGAGATCGTCGCCGGGCCGTAGGCCCCGAACTGGACCGGGAAGTTGCGGTCGGGATCGGGCGGCGTGACGCTCGGCACGATGGCCTTGAGCGCCGGCGGCTTCCGGGTGGCGGCGTAGACCTGGACCCAGCCGAGGTACGACCCGCCCATCATGCCCACCTTGCCGGTCGACCAGGGCTGCTTGGCCAGCCACTCGATGGTGTCGTACCCGTCGTCCGCTTCGGTGATCAACGGGTAGAACGTTCCCTCCGACTCGCCGCGGCCCCGGACGTCCTGAACGACGTAGGCGTAGCCTCGGGCCGCCCAGCGCTTGCCGGCGGCCACCTGGCTCGCCACGCC
>JAEUJH010000298.1 GCA_016794825.1 Gemmatimonadota bacterium | reverse complement strand
GGGCTGACCCGGGCCCTGGCCAAGGAGTGGGGCCGCTACAAGGTCAACGTCAACGCGGTGGCGTTCGGCCTGATCGAGACCCGGCTCACCACCGCGCCGGCTCATGGCGGCGCCAGCATCGACATCGAGGGGCGGAAGATTCCGGTCGGGATCAACCCCGACGCGTTCAGCAAGCTGGCGCAGATCATTCCGCTCGGCCGGGCCGGGACGCCGGAGGACGCGGCCGGGGCGGTGTTCCTGTTCTGCATTCCCGAAGCCGACTACGTCACCGGCGAATGCCTGACCTGCGGGGGCGGCTACAAGATGTCCTGACCGGCGGCGCCCCGCTGGCCGCTCGGCCGGCGGGGCGCGAGATTCCCACCATCACCCAACCGTACGGGTTCCCGTGTCCCTCAATCGTTTCAGCAGCCGGCTGACCCAGGTCCGCTCCCAGGTGGGGTCGCGCGCCATGCTGTTCGGCACCGGCCTGACCGAGTCCGATCTCGACCGGGCCCAGGTCGGCATCGCCAGCATGTGGTTCGATGGCAATCCCTGCAACATGCATCTCCTCGGCCTGTCCGAGGCGGTCAAGGCCGGTGTCGTGGCCGCCGGGATGGTGGGGATGCGGTTCAACACCATCGGGGTCAGCGACGGGATCTCGATGGGCACCGCGGGGATGCGGTTCTCGCTGCCGTCGCGCGAGGTCATTGCCGACTCGATCGAGACCATCATGTCGGCCCAGTGGTACGACGCGCTGGTGACGGTGCCGGGCTGCGACAAGAACATGCCGGGCAGCCTGATCGCGATGGCGCGGCTCGACCGGCCGGCCCTGATGATCTTCGGTGGCACCATCCGGCCGGGGCACCACGCCGGCGAGACCCTCGACATCGTCTCGGTGTTCCAGAGTTACGGCGAGTTCCTCGGCGGGACCCGGACCGAGGCAGCCATGAACGCGGTGGTCCGGCACGCCTGTCCGGGGGCCGGCGCCTGCGGTGGGATGTACACCGCCAACACCATGGCCACGGCCGCCGAGGCCCTCGGTCTGACGCTGCCGTACAGCTCGTCGACCCCGGCCACCGATCCGCGCAAGCTCGAGGAGTGCGCCCGGGCCGGCGCCGCCGTCCGGCGGCTCCTCGAAGCCGACCTGACGCCCCGGAAGATCCTGACCCGGGCGGCGTTCGAGAACGCGATGGCGGTGACCATGGCGTTAGGCGGGTCGACCAACGCGGTCATCCATCTGATTGCCGTGGCCCGCGCCGCCGGGGTGCCGCTCGGGATCGACGACTTCCAGCGGACCAGCGCCCGGGTTCCGTTCCTGGCCGACCTGAAGCCGAGCGGCCGGTACGTGATGGAGGACCTGGGTCGGGTCGGTGGCACGCCCGCCGTCATGAAGTACCTCCTCGAGCACGGCCTGCTCGATGGCAGCTGCATGACCGTGACCGGGCGGACCGTGGCCGAGAACCTGGCCGATCTGCCCGGCCTGACGGAGGGCCAGGACGTGATCCGCCCGCTCGATCGGCCCTTCAAGCCCACGGGCCATCTCGAGATTCTCCGCGGCAACCTGGCGCCGGACGGCGCGGTGGCCAAGATCACCGGCAAGGAGGGGCTGTCGTTCGAGGGGCCCGCGCGGGTCTACGACACCGAGGAGAGCGCGCTCGCGGCCCTGGAGCGGCACGAGGTCCAGCCCGGCGACGTCGTGGTGATCCGGTTCGAAGGCCCCCGCGGTGGGCCGGGCATGCGGGAAATGCTCTCGATCACCGGGGCCATCATGGGGGCCGGCCTCGGCAGTTCGGTCGCGTTGATCACTGACGGGCGGTTCTCGGGTGGAACCCACGGGTTCGTGGTCGGCCACGTCACCCCGGAGGCGCAAGAGGGCGGCGCCATCGCGCTGGTCGAAACCGGCGACCGGATCCTGATCGATGCCCGGACCCGGACCCTCTCGGTGGCGCTCGACGAGGCCGAGCTGGCGCGGCGGAAGGCCCGTTGGACCGCGCCGCCGATTCGCGCCACGGCCGGCGTGCTGCTGAAGTACGCCCGATCGGTTCGATCGGCCTCGGAAGGGTGCGTGACCGATGCGTGAGCCGCCGGTGGTCGGATTCGTGGGATTGGGCCGGATGGGGCTCCCGATGGCGGGGAACCTCCTGGCCAAGGGATTTCCGGTGGTCGGCTTCAACCGGACGGCGGCCCGGGCCGAGCCGCTTCGGGCGGCGGGGGCCACCATCGCGCCGTCCGTGGGCGACCTCGTGGCTCAGGCCGACATCGTTTGCGCCTGTCTCGACCGGGTCGAAACGTCGGTCGAGGTCTTCCTCGGCGCCGACGGCGTGCTGGGCCGGGGCAAGCCGGGCATGCTGGCCATCGACTTCAGCACCATCGGCCCCGACACGGCCCGCGAGATTGCCAGCGGGTTGGCCACCCGGGGCATCGAGTTCCTCGACGCGCCGGTGAGCGGAGGGCCGGAGGGCGCCACCAAGGCCACGCTGACCATCATGACCGGTGGCCGCGAAGCCGCCTTCCGGGCGGCGGAGGGCGTGCTCCGGGCCTGCGGGACCACCGTGGTGCGGATGGGCGAGGTGGGGGCGGGGTCGCTCACCAAGCTGGTGAATCAGATGCTCACGTTCGTGCATGGCGCGGTGGCCGCGGAGGCGCTGGCGTTTGCCGAGCGCAACGGCCTCGATCTGGCGGCCGTGGGCGAGGTGATGAAGGTCAGCTTCGGACAGTCGCGGATGCTGGAACGGACGCTGGGTCGGGTGCTGGCGGGCGACTTCGAGGCGGGGGCGGCGTTGCGGTTGTATGCCAAGGACCTTGGCATCATCGATCAGGTGGGTCGACAGGTGGGGGCGAGTCTGCCGCTCACCGAGGCGGCGGAAACGTTGCTCGAGCGCGCCCGCAAAGCGGGTTTTGGCGATCGGGATCTGGCGGCTTTGATGGAGGTGTTTCGCCGGCAAGCCCTCGATATGGGTGGATGATCGGACTGAGATGCCCCAGTTTGCCGCCTTTCTCCTGCTTGGTCTCGGCCTGCCGCTCATCGTGGCGTTGGCGGGCGTGTCGTCGTGGACCTGGATAGTTCTCGGCGCGGGGGCTTGGGGTGGAGGCGTGCTGCTCAAGACCCTCCTCGGTGGCCCCGTCGGCGCGGCTTGCCAGGCGCTGAGGCCGAGGCAGTCGTTTCGCTCCGTTTGGTGGGGAGTGTGGTCGGCGGTGTGCGAACTGGGGGTAGCCGCGTTGGTCTTCGCGGTCGTGACACCGTTTCCGACGCTGGGGGAGGCCATCGGATTCGGGGTGGGTGCGGGTTCCCTGGAGGCGTTCTACGTCCTGTATCTGGCCATCCGAGCCACCGGCGCGGACGGCTTAGTCGATGCGTCCGGTCGGGCCGTCGCGGCTGCCCCGGCAGGGCCGGTCGATCGCTTTCAGGAGTGGAGTGGGGTCCTCGAACGATTCCTGGCCTCGGTCGGGCATCTGGCCTCGCGGGGCCTGGTGTGGGCCGGCATGCAGGCGGCGGTGCTGGTGCCGGGTTTGGCGTTCGCCGTCGCTACGTTCGCCGCCATCGACGGCGTCGCGTTCCATGGGAGCGTGGCCAAGTGGGACTGGGCCGATCCCGGCTTATCGAGGAGGTTCTACCGTTTCGTCGCCGTCGTAACGGGCCTCGAGCTGATCGCCTTTCTGGCGGCTGCGGGGTACCTATGTCGGTCGGTCGGATGTTCGGTTCAATGATCTCGTTGAACCGGTCTGGCGCTCGGCGTCTTGGGGCCGGGGTTCCGCCCGTTTCGGCGGACCTACTCGTGCCGCAGCGCCTCCACCGGATCGAGCCGGGCCGCCCGGTTGGCCGGATAGAGGCCGAAGAAGATCCCCGTCACCGCCGAGGCGACCATCGCCACCGCCACTGATCAGATCGGGACCTCCGCGCGGGCTATGGCGGTCGGGATCTGGCGAGTGTCATGGCGGGGCTTCGGGTTGCGAAATGGGCGGAACCGCCGCCCCGGTGTGCCGGGGGCCACGGCCGCGCTCGGTACCGCGGCCGGTATTTGCCGGCGGTTTGGCGAACGAGTGCGGTTCCGACCGATCGTCTGCTAGCGACAAGTCCACCAGGCGCCACCGCCCCCGTTGTAACCGGCGGGCGGCAGGCCAGGCTTGATGGTCGCTTCGGCGGTCGTGCTGGCGTGACTCCCGTCTGCACGGCGCCAGTTCACGACCAGACGCGCCTCCCCGGCGACGCGACGGCCATCGTTGGTACCAAATTCGATCTCGTAGGAGCCGTAGGCATCTCGAACTAGATCGCGGGTTTCATGGCCATTGAGCCGGACAGACCCACAGACGGGGGGGGAGGTCGAATTCCCCGGAAGGGTGACGGAAAAACCGAGGATGTCCACCTCTCCCCCGGCCGTCTCACGGACTCTGATCTGGGGAGCGTAGGCGAAGCCCTCGGAGCCCGGGTATTGGATTTCGAGCAACTCGAACTCCACGATCGCCAACTCGGAGGCACTGGTCAGGGGGCGGCGGAGCACCTCGATGGTCCTCGAAACCGACAACCCAAACAACGACGCGGTGATGGTCGCGACCCCTTGGTCGACGGTCTCAACGAACGGCTCCCTTGACCCGGTATTCACTGTCACTACCTGGGGATTGCTGGTCGACCATGTGATATGCCGACGATCAAAGTCCTTGATCGGGGACACCGAAAGCGGGAGCCGGATCCCGTGCACGGCCGGGGATTGGACTTGGAAGTCGAGGGCCACCGATTGGACTCGGAACGGCCGGCTGGCGCTGATGCCGCCGGTGGACGCTGTGATCGTCACTGAGCCGACCCGGTGGCCGGTCACGGCCCCTTCGGCGGTCACCGAGGCCACGCCCTCGTCGCTCGAACGCCAAATCACCGAACCGACAGGGACAGGGGCTTGGTATCCGGCGGCGTTGTAGCCGACGACTTGCAGCGGCATCGCCCCGTCGGTCGGAATCAAGTCAAAGGGGGCGGCGATCTCCAGCCGGACAACCGGCCCGGGAACGCCGGATTCTGTCGGTTGGCCGCAGCCGGCCAAGCCGACCAGCAAGAGGAAGGCGATGAGCAGGTTCATTGGGATCCACCCTTGGTGAGAGACCTCGCCACGTTCAACCCGCCGCGTGAGCTGACCGTTCGTTAGCCGTCACTCCTTGGTTTCGCGGGCCGAACGGGTCGGTCCCCAGCCCCGCGGCAACGCGAAGCTGATCGGAGGGGCCCCGCCGAACCTGTCGTCCCCACGGTCGGGGGGAGCCTGCTCGGCCGCAACCCTGCATCCCCATGCTATTGAATCGACCCCTCCAGAACAGGCTAGGAAAAATCCTTGGCTTGCCTTCGTCGCATTCTGTCAAGAGGGTAGATGCCCCCAGGGGCATCCGACTCGCCGCCGATGGGGGAGCCTGGGTGAAGCAACTCAGCGGCGCCACCGTTCGACGTGAAAGATCCGCCGGTCATCCGAGTCTGAAACGCGGTGAGCCGACGGTCGGAGGCGTGTCGTCGGCGGTGGAGGCCCTACTCGTGCCGCAGCGCCTCCACCGGATCGAGCCGGGCCGCCCGGTTGGCCGGATAGAGGCCGAAGAAGATCCCCGTCACCGCCGAGGCGATCAGCGCCACCGCCACCGACCAGAGCGGGACCTCCGCCGGGATCGGCGTGAACCGGTGGATCCCCCAGGCAATGGCGTTCCCCAGCAACAGCCCCACCGCCCCGCCGAGCAGCGTCAGTGTCGCCGCCTCGACCAGGAACTGGAACAGCACTTCCCGCCGGGTGGCCCCGAGGGCCTTCCGGACCCCGATTTCGCGGGTCCGCTCGGTCACCGAGATCATCATGATCGCGACCACGCCGACGCCGCCCACCAGGAGGCCG
>JAEUJH010000295.1 GCA_016794825.1 Gemmatimonadota bacterium | reverse complement strand
CGGGCGACATCATCTGGAGTCCGGCGGGATCGGCGGGAACCGTCTCAATTTGTCAGCAAATGGGCCGTGGATGGTACCCCACCGGCCGACCAGCGGCAACGCGCCGGCGAGCGGCCGGCGGATGGCGGCGCACGGGGGGTTGGTACCTCGGGGAGGCGCTGGTGTATCCCATGGGTTCGGTTCGCGTCTTCCTCGGACACCGCATATGCTCCCCTCGAGCGCGGCCCCGCCCCGCCGGATGGTCTCCGCTCGAGGCGACCTCCGGGGGCCTACCTGGTCGCCCGATGGACGGCAGACCGCCGGCGCCCAGCCCGCGATATCTTCCCCTCATGGCCAGCCCCTCTTCCCCAACGCCCCCGCCCGCTCGCGGCCCGCTTTCCCGGCGCGCCCTGCTGGCCGGCATCGCGCCCCTGGTTCCCCTGGCCCGACTGGCCGACCTCTCGCGGCTCACCGACGATTTGTGTAGTGGACTACACAAATACGGTCGCCGGCCCGGTGAGGCGGGGCTCCAACCCGCCGAGGCCCGCCCCGAGTCCGTCTGCCGGGCCGATGCCGACCTGTTGATCCGCGGCGGCCGCGTCGTGAACGCCGACGGCGTGGTGCGGGCCGACGTCCGGATCCGCGGCGCCACCATCGCGGAAGTCGGCCCCGGCCTGCGAGCGGAACCGACCGAACGGATCATCGAGGCCCGGGGCCGCCTCCTGATGCCCGGTGGCATCGATCCCCACACCCACCTGCACCCCGGCTTTGCCGACGACCTGACCACCGGCTCGCGCGCGGCCCTCGCGGGCGGGATCACCACGGTCGGTTCGTTCCTCTTCCCGAACGGCGAGGAGGCGCCGGACGCCGTCCTCGATCGGTTCGTTGCCACCGCCAGCCGCGAAGCCATTGCCGACGTCTTCGGCCACTTCTACTACTGGCCGCCCGAAAAACTGCTCGAGGCGATCCCGACGATTGCCGCGCGGGGACAGCCGAGCTTCAAGCTCTACATGGTGCAGGACGATTTCGCCGCCCGCTTGCCAGTCCTGGTCCGGGCGCTCGAAGCGGCCCGCGATGCCGGCGTGGTGGCGCTGGTCCACTGCGAGGACGCGACCCTGCTCGACGCCGCGGCCCGCCACCTGGCCGCCCAGGGACGGACCAGTCTGGCGTGGTACCCGGAGAGCCGTCCGGTCGTCGCGGAATTGGCGGCCACCCAGCAGGCCATGGCGCTCTGCGAGAGCACCCGGGCGCCGATGCACGTGGTCCATCTGTCCAGCGCCCGCGCCCTCGACGCCACCCGGGCCACCAAGAAGGCGGGGCTGCCGCTCTCGATCGAAACCCGGCCGCTCTATCTCCACCTGACCGAGGAACGGTTCCGCGCCGCGGGCCCGGAGGCGCCGCTCTTCGTCGGCCAGCCGCCGCTCCGGCAGCCCGCGGATCGCGAGGCGCTCTGGCGCGGCCTGGCCGCCGGCGAGATCGACCTCCTCGCGACCGACCACGCGCCGTGGACCCGCGCCCAGAAGCTCGACCCCGCGCTCACCATCACCAACCTCCGCCCCGGCGTGAGCGATCTCCAGTTCATGCTGCCGATGTTCTTTTCCGAGGGGGTCGTCAAGCGGAAGCTCCCGCTCGAGCGGTTCGTCGCCCTCACGGCCACCGCGGCGGCGCGCCGGTTCGGCCTCTATCCGAGGAAGGGTGTCATCCAAGCGGGCAGCGACGCCGACATCGCCATCTGGGATCCGACCCGTCGGGGACAGGTCACCGCCGCGGCCGATCACTCCAACGCCGACTACAGTCCGTACGAAGGATGGTCCGTCACCGGGTGGCCGATGACGGTGATTCGTCGCGGCGAGATCGTGGTCGATGGCGGCCAGATCCTCGGCGCCGCGGGCTCGGGCCAGGTGGTGCGTCGCGCCGCGGCCCGACCGACCGGCTGATCCACCGAGAGTGAAGCGGCCCTCAGATCGTGAAGAACGCCGACCCCCTCGCCGACACGACTTCAGCTTTCCCTGACAGCGCCGATCATCCCGGTAGGGCCAGTCCCCACCGGGCCGCCCCGTCACCGGGAGGCAGACCGATGCAAGTCGCTGACATCATGACGCGGAAGGTCTTCACGATCCGCGAAGACAAGACGGTTTTCGTCGCGAACGAGATCATGCGGTGGGCCCATATTCGCCACGTCCCGGTGGTGGACGCCCACGATCGGCTGGTAGGGGTGATCAGCCACCGTGACGTCCTCGAGGCGTCGGTCGCGGCCCTCGAAGCGGCCCGAAATGCCCCGACCCAGCGGCGGGCGGTGGACCCGGGGCCGCTCACCCGGATCATGCACCGCCAGGTCCACACCACGACCCCCACCGCCGCGGTCCAGGAGGCGGCAGCCACCATGCGCCGCCTCAAGATCGGCTGCCTCCCGGTGCTCGACGACGAGCGCTTGGTGGGCATCGTCACCGCCTTCGACATCATCCACCTGGTCGAGCAACTCCCCTCGGCGGCGTTCGGCGCGGCCGCGGCCGTCATCGGTCGGGGCTGACCCGCCCCGATCGGCCTTGGCGATCGTTCGACCCGCGGATACTTTGCATTGCAAAGCGTCCGGCGGACGAGTCGATCCGCCACGGAGGAGACCATGGCGGGGTGGCTGAGACGAATTCGCGGGGCGATCGGCATGGGCCTGGTGTGGGCCGGCGGCTGGGCGGCGGTCGGCCTGGCCATCGGCGTGGCCAGCGTGCTGGTGCCGGGCCTCCCGTGGGACCGGTTCTTCGAGGTGTTCGACGCCCCGCTCCCGGCGCTGGGGGTGCCCGGGTTCTTCGGCGGCGTCCTCTTTTCGGTTGTGCTCGGCGTGGCGGGCCGGCGGCGCCGGTTCGATCAGTTGTCGCTCCCCCGGTTTGCCGCCTGGGGCGCGTTAGGCGGGGTGCTGCTGGCCCTCCTGCCGGCCGCCCTCGTCGCGGTCGGACTGGCCACGCTCGGCAGCCCCGAGGTCACCGTCTGGCAGCTCACCGTCCCGATCATCGCCCCGCTGGCGCTCCTCAGTTCGGCCTCCGCGGCCGCGGCCCTGACTCTGGCCCGCCGGGCCGAGCGACGGGAGCTGGCCGCGGGTGACGCGGCGGTGGCCGCCCTCGACGAGACCGACGCCGATCACCGTCTCGGGTGACCGGAAACCCCCTCGGGTGACGATACCGCCGCCTCGGTTGCCAGGAACGCCGAGTCGATGAACCGGACGCTCCGATTGCCGGGGCCATCGCTTCAGGCATGCATCGAACGATAGGTGCATGGAGGACTCAGTGGCCGGGGGTACACCGAAGTGATCGAGGTAGCTGGTAGACCGCCAAGGAAGGCCCGTCGGGGTCATCGACGATTGCTGCTACGACCGCGTCCCCAACGGCCCACCGAGGGCCGGGCTCAAGGAGCAGGTCCTCGAGTTGAAGAGTGATAGGCTTGGCGCCTGGCACGACCACGTCGAACGTCGTTCCCAACCCACCCATTGCCGCGGACGTACGCAGTACCCAGTAGCGTCCGCACCGATCAACGCGAAGCCCGAAGAAGTGTGGGGCGCGATTCGGAACGTCGCTAAGCGCAATCGCGCCCTCCAGGACGCTCCGGTCGACAAGCTTGACGAGATCCTCAACCGCAGCTGCTCGGGCTGCCTGCCGAGCCGCCGTGGTCAGCGCTCGGCTCACCCAGGGCATCGGCGTCCGTCGCCTGCGGCCATCCGGGCCTATCTCGACCAGCTCAGGACTCCCGGACTCTCCGAAGACCACTCCGCCTGCATCAGTAATCGCGTGGTGGTACCCTGACACGAATGGAACCCGGACCGAGAACGCGTATTGTTCGGTGACCACGCTCTTCGCCTGGGCGCGACCACCGAGTCCGGGCACCCACAGGGTATCAGTGGGATACCCATCGGGCGAGAAGACCACTGTCGCCTCGGAGTCCGCCACAACGCCGCCGATGGTCAGCGGGGCGGCCAGCACGAAAATGCGACCGCGTCGGTCCACGTGAACCGGATGGCCGCGGCAGCAGGCACCCGGCCGGGTCCACAACAGGGCGCCGCGGCTGTCGAACGCCGACAGCCTGCTCAACTGCGGGTCATTCACCACCAGTGTTCTGCCGGCGCCCACGATTGGGCTACGGAACTCGCCAGGCCCTGACCCTTCCCTCCCGATCTGTCGTACAAACCTCCCCATCGAGTCGAACTCGACCACTCGCGCTGGCTCCTCGTCACCAACGAATACCCGGCCATCGTGGCCGACTGCGACGCTTCGCGGGGCCATCAATGAGGACTCCAGGCCACGCGTGTTCGCCCGTC
>JAEUJH010000225.1 GCA_016794825.1 Gemmatimonadota bacterium | reverse complement strand
CCAGCTGGCCGGTCGATACCTCGACAACTGCACCGCGGTCTACGGCGCCGACGGCTTCCGGCCCGGCGTCGTGCTCAACATCCGGACGACCGCCACGGCGGCCGCGCTGTCCGACGCCCTCTGGGATCGGTTCGAACTCGGAGCCCAGACCAAGGTGAACGATCCCGACTCCGGCGCGCCCGCTCGACGGAATCCGTTCTTCCGGCGCCCCGCCAACGGGTATCCCGGCGTTCCGGACCTGGGGGAACTGGTCCGTCGCGGCGCCATCCTCCTGGCCTGCGACTTTGCCCTCGGCCACCTGGCCCGCCGCCTGGCCACCGCGGCGAACCGGCCGTCCGACGAAGTGCTGACCGACCTCCGCGCCGGTCTCCTCCCGGGTTGCTTCCTGGTGCCCTCCGGGATCTTCGGTCTGGCCCGGGCCCAGAACGCCGGCTGCGGACTGATCCGGGTCTGAGCCCGCACGGCACAGCTGGCGACGTCAGGGCGTGGTAGGCACCGGCGGCGGTCCGGCCGGAATCCACGGCCGGTACTCGAACCCCTTGGTCTGCTCCGTAAACTCCGCCCGGATCGCCCCGCGGAGCGCGGGATCCACGAACAGGTCGGCGGCGGTCACCGCCATGACCTTGGCCGCGTGGAGCATTCCCTTGTGGCCGATCGACATGCCGCCCGTGGCCACCACCGGCCACGCGTGCCACGGCGACTCCCACACGCCCGTCGCGACGCTGAAGTGGAGCGTCGGAACGACCCAGCTCACGTCGCCCACGTCGGTCGAACCACCCTCGGGCTCGGCGGGCGCCGGCACCTTGAGTGGCTGCGGCTCGCCCACCATCCCGCGTTCGGCCACGCCCACCGCGCGCTGGATGGCCTTCGCGAACGACTGCTCCTCCTCGGTGTAACTGATCGGGCCGAGGAGCTTGAGGTTCCGATCGAGCAGGCGGGATCCCTCGTGGTTGACCAGGATCTCGTAGTCACCGGCCTGGACGGTCAGCTTCCCTTCGACCCCGGCGATCTTGGCCGCGCCGTCGGCGATCTCCCGAATCCGAGTCAGCACGGCCCCGAGCTGGGCGCTCTTCGAATCCCGGGCCCACATCCAGACCCGGCCGTAGTCGGGAACCACGTTCGGCACGTCGCCGGCGCGCTGCACGGTGTAGTGCATCCGGACCGACGGCCGGACGTGCTCGCGGAGGAGATTGACGCCGTGAGTGAACGCCTCGACCGCGTCGGCCGCGCTTCGGGCGTTCCAGGGGTCGGCGGCGGCGTGCGCCGTCTTGCCGCGGAACTCGACCACGAAGTCGACGATGGCCTGGGTGCTGCCGTTGTCGGCCTGGGTCCGATCGGCGGGGTGCCAGGCGAGCATCACGTCGACGTCCTTGAACGCGCCCTCCCGCACCATGTAGACCTTGCCGCCGACCGACTCCTCGGCCGGCGTTCCGTAGAAGCGGATCGTTCCCTTCAGTTGGCCGCGTTCGATCATCCGCTTGATCGCGACCGCCCCGCCCAGGCTGGCCGCGCCGAAGAGATTGTGGCCGCAGCCGTGCCCGGCCGCGCCCGCCACCCGGGCGTCCTTCGAGGTCGTGGTCTTCTGCGACAGGCCCGGCAGGGCATCGTATTCACCCATGATTCCGATGACCGGGCTTCCCGTTCCGAACTCGGCCGTGAACGCGGTCGGCATTCCGGCCACGCCGCGCACCACCCGGAAGCCCTCGCGTTCGGCGTGGCTCGCCAGCAGCGCGGCGGAACGAGTTTCCCGCAGGGCGGTTTCGGCAAAGTGCCAGACCGAGTCCGCCAATCGGATCAGGTCGCCGGCCTGGTTCTCCACCTCGGCCACCGCGGCCGCCTTGAGCTTGGGATTGGCGCCGGGCTCGCCGGGCAACGGGATCAGGGCAAACGCGGCAACGAACAGCGCGGACCGGTGGAACGGCATGGGATTTCTCGGGAGTCGGGTGATGGCGGCGGACTTCCCGCCGAGCCTGGAAGATGCCCGCCCCCCTGCCGGCGCGCCAATGGGCGCCGCGTTCGGGTCCTGACCTGGCAGGACACCACCCGCGTTCGTGGCGTTGGCGCCGTACCGGGCGGCGCCGTGCCCACGGGGTGCCGCACCGATCGGCCCGCCGGGCCGAAGCCCTGAGCCGTCTGGTCCGACCGCCTCGCGTTCAGCCCGTTAGGCGGTGGCCGAACAGCCACGGAACCAGGGCCGGCTCCGTGTACGCCCACTCCCAGACGTTGTGACCGACCCCGGCGTACTCGGTGGCGACCGGTGTGGCGCCGGCCGCCCGCAGCGCCGCGATTCGGGCCCGGGAAGTGGCCGGGGCAACCGTGGCGTCCGCGTCGCCGTGGAAGTTCCAGACCGGCGTTCGGCGCGAGTCGGCGGCATCGTCGGCGGAGGCGCTGCCGCAGCAGACGACCGCCGCGGCAAACGGCCCGCCTGGCTGGGCCGTGAGGTTCCAGACGCCGGCGCCGCCCATCGACTGTCCGGTCAGGTAGATCCGACTGCGGTCGATCGGGAACTCTCGCCGGAGCGACTCGACGAGTTCGAGCACCAGACGGGCCCCGTCGCCCAAACCGGGGATCGGTTTGGCCACGGTGTCGCCGGGGCTTGCCGGAGCGTAGCGGATCCAGCCCCGATCGGTCTGGGGGGCCAGCACGAAGCAGGGGAACCGGGCCTGATGCTCGGGAAGCGCCCAGACGCGGGTCCCGAACGTGTTGCCGAGTCCCATTTGCCGCTGGTTGTCGGTGCCGAGGCCGCCGCTGCCGTGGAGGTACACCACCAGGGGATGCGAAGCCGGAGAGTCCGGCCGGAAGAGCCGGTAGGGCATGGTCCAGTCGCTCGCGTGGGTCCGGGCCTCGAACCGCTGGTCCAGACCGGCCGAACGCTTCTTGAACGAATCGATCAACGCCAGCCGCTCGGCCGAGTTCGGCGCACCAGGCGCGAGGGTGGGCTCCGATTGGACTCCCGACGGCGGTTGCCGCTGTCCGACCGCGGCCCGCCCGACAGTCAGAGACAAAGCGCCCAGCACGCCAACGGCGTCTCTTCGATTCATGGGGCTGCCGTCGATTCCCGTGAGAGATAGCAGTCCCTACGGCCCGAGACCGATCGCGTTTCGGGCAGCGCCCGGTCTCAGTTGGTGGCCGTCACCGTCGCCTCGATCACTCGGACGCCCTCGCTGCAGCTCGGCACCTTCACGTCGCCCCCGGTGGCGACGATGGCCCATCGGGTCGGCGCGCCGATGGCCGGCGCCCAGACGTCCGACCAGCCGGCCACGGCCGAGAAGTCCGGCATGGTCACGACGGCGGCGGTACTGCCGACCCAGGCCGGGGTGGCGTTCAGTTCGACGACCCGCGGGATCCCGGTGGTCGTGATGTAGCGGAACAGAACCGGGGCCGTGTATTCGATCGGGAATCCGAACGACGCCTGGAGCCGTTTGTAGTTGGCGCCGAGCAGGGTGACCACCGGGTTGCCGAGTGACGGACCGAGGGTGACGATTCGATCGATCAGCGCGCGGAACGATTGGGTGACGGTGCGGCTGGACCCTCCGGTGGCGGCCGAGATCCGGATCTGGTGATAGTCGTCGGGTCGCTGCGACGCGGACGGAACCCCGAAGATCGGGCTCGTCGGCAGGGCGGCCGTCAGGTACATCAGGCCGCGATCGCAACTCGAGCGCGCCAGGTAGTACATCTCCTGCAGCATGGCCTCGCCGGGCACGCTGCCCGCGATCGTCATCGTGGCGGTGGCGGGAGCCACCGCTTCGGCCGCGCCGAAGTCGAGCGGGGGGATCGTGCCGCCGTTGGCGATGTTGAGGTCGCGCCGGACGATGATCCGGTCGGTGGCGGCGGGAATCGTGGCAAATCGATAGGCCACCAGGTCGCGGTCGCCATTCGGGACGCCGGCCAGCGTAAAGGTGGGGAAGAGCGCCGAGGGGCTGCCAACGGCGCCGCCCAGGTTGAGAAGCACCGCCTGCTGGCCCGTCAGGCCGGTGACCGATCCGTTGATGATCTTGGCATTGACCGGCAGCGTGGGGCAGGCCACGATCGGGGCCGCGCTCATCTCGGCTCGGGTCATGAAGTGGACCACCGTGGTGGTGACGCTGCTGCCGCCCTGGCGGATCACGTAGGCAAACTCCGCCAGCGGCGACGCCACCGAGAACCGGAACACGCCCGCCGTTGCGGTCACCGGCGTCCACGGTCCGCTGCCGTCCCGATACGCGCCCCAGATCGCGTACGGACTGCCACAGTTGCTGAAGTCGAAGACCACGTTCCCGGACCCGGTCACCGCGGTGACCGTGACGGTCACGCCGACGACCTTGTCCGCCAGGGCCGCGGTCGTGCCCCGGATGGTCAGCGGGTAGGTACCCGCGGGCAGCGCCGCGCCGGCGACGATGGTCAGCGTGGCGGTCGTTCCGGTGGTGGCCGTCGGACTGAGCGAGGTGGCGAGCCCGACCGGCGCCCCCTCGACGGTCAGGGTCACGTTACCGGCAAATCCGCCGCTCCGGGCAATGGTCAGCGCCACCTGGCCGTTGCCGCCCTGGGGAATGGTGATCGGCGAGCCGGTGGCCCGAAGCTCGTAGCTGGGGAGCGGCGCGGCGGTGACGGTCAGGCCGAACGACCCGATGGCGTCGGCGACCCCGGTTCCCCGAGCCCGGATCGTGAGGTTGGTCAAGCCGGGTGCGGCCGCGGCTCCCACCGAAAACGTCAGCGTGATCGTGGTCGTGGCGCCGGCCGTGGTTTCGTTGGATTGTGCCGCGGTAACCCCGGCGGGCAGGCCCTCCACCGTCAGCGTGACCGCACCGGTAAAGCCACCCGCCCGGGTGATCAGGACGGTGACCGGAGCGCTCTCCCCCTGCTGGATCGCGGTGTTCCCGGTGTTGAGGGCCAGCGAGATCATTCCCGGGGCCGGGGGCGGGGGAGGGTTCGGCGGCGTGGCGCCGCCGCACCCGAACAGGAGGCCAATGGCCAGCCAGGGGACGATCCGTTTCATATGTTCCAAGCCTCGCGACCGACGGGTAGCCGGCGGTTGAATTGGCCGGCGTCCCGCAATGCGTCATTTCGGGTCGGAAGCTGTCATCGGGATCGTCGGTTCGTATCTTTCGGCCGTTCCGTTCGAGCCGTTCGTCACCCCCCGCCTTTTCGGAGTGTCATGAGCGCCTACGTGGTCGGCCTGGTCGAAATCACCAAGCCCGAGCAGTACCGCGAGTACATGAAGCACACCCCCCGCCTGATCAACCAGTTCGGGGGACGGTTCCTCGCCCGCGGCGGGGAGATGGTGACGTTGGAGGGCGACGCGTTGCCGCGAATGGTGTTGATCGAGTTTCCCTCCCTCGACCAGGCCCGGGCGTTCTACGATTCACCCGAGTATCGCAAGGCGCGGCGGCTGCGGGAGGGGGCCGGTCACCTCCGACTCACCGCGATCCAGGGCTACACCACGGCGGATTGGAACGCCGCGGTCGAGGAAAG
>JAEUJH010000154.1 GCA_016794825.1 Gemmatimonadota bacterium | reverse complement strand
CGCTGGATCGTCAGGTAGTCCTCCCGGAGTTCCGGCGCGAGCGCTTCGATGGCGCCGGCCGGAACCATCCGGCCCGGAACCATCGTCTCCCAGATCGGCAGGGTCGACGTCATCGGGATTCGTCGCTCCACCAGCCGCCGGATGCCGGCCTGCACCGGGGCACTCCCGACGTCGAGCGTGGCCGCCGTCTCGTACACTCGATTCTCGCCCGGGCAGCGGTCCGGCTGTTTTTCGGGGACGAACTCGGTGTTGGTGAGGAGGCCGTGCTCGAGGCCATCGATGCCGAGGTCGGCCGCCTCGGAATGCGTCACCGAGCAGAGGTGGGCCGTCACCCGGTGGCCGAGGGCATGGGCTTCGTCGATGACCGCCTTCAGGTCCTCGCGGGTGACGAAGGTGTACGCCTTGAACCAGGTCACCCCTTCCTCGGCCCAGTAGCGAACCAGTCGGCGGGCCGCGGCCGGTCCGTCGATGTGCTTGAAATGCGGAATCGGATAGCCGGGCCGATCGATGAAGGGACTGGTGACGAAGATCTGCGGCCCCGCCTCGCGGCCCTGGTCGATCGCGTGCTTGAGATTGAGATCCGCGTAGGGCGCCGTGGTGCCGGCCGTCCGCAGGGTCGTGACCCCGAAGGCGAGGTAGAGCTTCGGAAAGCTGTAGGTCTGCGAGACGTAGCTGAACAGCCCGGGCGTCATCCGGCCGGTCGGGTAGAACAGGTGCTCGTGCAGCATCACCATCCCCGGGGTCACCGTGTGCCCGGGCAATTCGAGGACGGTGGCACCTGCGGGGATCGGTACCGAGGGACCGATGGCGGCAATCCGCCCGCCGGAGAACACGACGATCTGGTTGTCGCGAGGCGGCGCGCCGGTGCCATCGACGACCCGGACCTTGGTCAGGGCAATGGTGGCCGCGTCATGGGCCACGAACCGGCGGGCCTCCGGAGCCATCGAGGCCCCGCGCTGCGCCACCAGCGCCGCGGGGGCGCCGATGGCCGGAAGCAGGAGGAACGCGAGTCGAACGCAGGCCGAGCGCGTCATGGCGATTCCAGCGTTGGGGGGTCGATCGAGGTAGTCCCCACGCCGGCGGTTTCCTTACAGGGTGACCCTACCGGCCCGCCTGGCGGCCGGCCCGATAGCCGGGACCCCGGACGATCATCCCCGGCTTGGCGCCGGTGTGCGCGCCGTCCCGCACCACGGCGACACCGTTGACAAACACGTGCCGCATCCCGACCGACAGCTGGTGGGGCTCCTCGAACGTGGCCTTGTCCGCGATCGTGGCGGGGTCGAACACCACGATGTCGGCGTACATCCCCGCCCGGAGCACCCCCCGATCCGCGATCGACAACCGGGTGGCCACGGCCGACGACATCTTCCGGATCGCGTCCTCGAGCCCGATGACTTTTTCGTCGCGGACGTACTTGCCGAGGATCCGCGGATAGGTGCCGTAGGTCCGCGGGTGGGTCAGCTCGCCCTTCGACGAGTCGGGATCGGCCCCGCCGGCATCGGTCCCGAATTTCATCCAGGGCTGGCGGAGGCCCAGCTTGACGTTGTCCTCGCTCATCATGAAGTAGACGGTCCCGATCCGCTGGCCCTCCGACGCGAGCAGGTCCATGGCGGTCTCGATCCAGTCCTTGCCCATGGCCCTCGCGATTTCCGAGAGCCGCTTGCCCGCCCACTGCTTGTTTTCCGGCTTGTCGAAGCCCATGACCAGCGCCCCGGCCGGGGTGGCCAGCTCGCAAAGGCTTTCCCACGACTTCACGCCCGGCGCCAGGATCTCGGCCTTGATCTTGGCCCGCTCGGCGGGATCCTTGAGGCGCTCGTAGAGCTTGCCACCCTCCGACGCCGAAGGCGGGAGGCAGGCGGACAGGCCGGTCCCGCCGGCCGTGTAGGGATACATGTCCGCCTGGATGTCGAGCCCGGCCGTTCGAGCCGAGTCGATCTTGGCGACCATCTGCGCCATCTTGGGGTGGTTCCGGATCCCGCCAGCCTTGAGGTGGTAGATCTCCACCGGGACGCCACCCTCGCGACCGATCCGGATCGCCTCGTCGATAGCCTCGAGCACCTG
>JAEUJH010000140.1 GCA_016794825.1 Gemmatimonadota bacterium | reverse complement strand
AGCTGCATGACGGGCATGAAGCTGCGACGGTGATGGGCCGTCGGGCCGTGCTCGTCGATGGCCGCGCGGTGCGCCTCGGTGCCGTAGCCTCGATTGGACAGCCAGTGATACGCGGGATGACGCCGCGCCAATCCCACCATCAGGCGGTCCCGCACCGTCTTGGCGATGATTCCCGCGGCGGAAATGGACAGGCAGAGCGCGTCGCCGTCGACGATGGCATCGTGGTCATAGCCGAGGTCGGCCATCGCCAGTCCGTCGAGGACGATCTCGAGACCCGGAGGTGACCCCGCCTGCCGCAAGGCTCGATCCGCCCGGGCAATGGCCCGCCGCATGGCCAGCACCGTGGCCCGCCGGATATTGAGTCGATCGATTTCGGAAACCGAGGCGCCACCGACCCCGATCGCCAGCGCGTGCTGGCGAATCAGCGCGGCCGCCGCGTCGCGCTTGGCCTCGGGCAGGGTCTTGCTGTCCTTGATCCGGCGGAACCGCTTGCAGCCCGACGGGAACACCACCGCCGCCGCGACCACCGGCCCCGCCAAGGGCCCCCGGCCGGCCTCGTCGACGCCGACGAGCAACCGCCCTTCCCGCCACGCCCGCTGTTCCCGTTCGAGTGATGGCACCGCCGACGCCTCGCAGACCGCGCTGGAGGCGGTAACATAAGCGGATCGGCGAAACGCCGGTGATCGTCGCCGGAATCAGACGCCGTCAGTCGGCGCGGAGCGAATCGACGGGACTGAGCCGCGACGCCCGGAGGGCGGGCACGAAGGCCGCCGCCACCCCGGCGCCGAGCAGCGCGAGCGCCGCGCCCGCCAGACTGAGCGGATCGGCCGCGGAGACGCCGTACAGGAATCGACTGACGACCTGCGCCAGCGCCAACGCCGCCGCCAGGCCGACGCCGGTTCCGACCGCCACGGGCGTCACGCCTTCGCCAATGATCTGTCGAAGCACCTGTCCCGGCGCCGCGCCCAGCGCCATCCGGAGTCCCAATTCGGTCTGCCGCCGCGAAACCGAGTAGGACACGACCGAGTAGATCCCCACCAACCCGAGCGTCAGCGCCAGCCCGGCGAACAGCGCCAGGAAGAACCGAAGCCGAAGGGGCTCGGCCATCGAGCCGGCCACGATCCGTTCGAGGGTGGTCGGCTGGGTCACGGCCAGCCGCGGATCGACGTCGCGAATCACTCGATCCACCGCGCCAAGCGCCGCCGCCGGGTTGCCCGTCGAGCGAACCACCAGCGACTTGCCCGCCGACGGCGGCCGCTGCTCCTCCGCCACGTACAGCACGAACGGATTGGCCCCCGTCAACGCCGACCAGCGGACCACCTCGGCCACCCCGACGATGGTGATGGCCGTGGTGTCGCCGCCCACGCCGGTTCGAACCCGGCGGCCGAGCGGATCCTCGCCGGGCCACGCCCGCTCCGCGAAGGCCCGGTCGACGACCCCCACTCGCAGCGTCTCCTCCCGGTCGATGGCCTCGATCGGGCGGCCGGCCACGATCGGAATGCGCATGGTCTGGAAGAAGTCGGCCGAGACCGGTCGATACAGTGCGTTCGGCGCGGTGGCCCCCTGCAGTTCGGGGCGACCTTCGATGTCGACGGTACCCTGCCAGCCGTCGTCGCGCAGCGGCAGCCGCCCCACCCACGCGGCCCCCGTCACCCCGGGCAGCTGGAGCACCCGCTCCCGAAGATCGCGAAACGCCTGCGCCCGCCGCGCGGACGGAAACTCCTCGCCCGAGGCGATGACGCCGACGGAAACGGCTCCCGTCGGATCGAACCCGGGATCGAGCCGGAGCAGCGTCGACACCGACCGAATCAGCAACAGCGCGCCGACCACGAGCACGACCGCCACCGCCGCCTCCGCGCCGACCAGCACCGAATGAACCCGGCCAGTTCCCCGCGCCAGACCAGCGGCCGCCCGGCTTCCGGACACGCCGCGGAGCCGTCCGGCCAGGAGATCCCGCACCGGTGCCATCGCCACGAACAACCCGACCGCCGCGGCCAGCAACAGCGCGACCAGATACGCGGACCAGTCGAGGACCACCGTCGATTCGAACCCGCCTCGGAGCGGCAACCGACCGACCAGCAGGTCGAGACCCGCCGTCGCGATCCCGAGCCCGACAACGCCGGCCAGGATCGAGAACGTGAGCGATTCCGCCACTACCTGACGAACGAGTCGACCCCGCCCCGC
>JAEUJH010000139.1 GCA_016794825.1 Gemmatimonadota bacterium | reverse complement strand
GCGGGTGTTACCGGACCTTGGGGTGACCGGGCGGCGAGTGAGCACCATGATCCCGGTGCATGTGATCGATTGGGGCGGCAGCTACTGGCCAACCGGCGTGGGCGACCTCCTGCGGCCCGGGGGCGGGGCGCAACCAGGGGCAAGTCGGGCGCGGCGGACTGCGGCGGACCCGTCAAACGCCAGCCGGAGCGAATGCTATGCGCTCGCTGGCACTGCTCTCCTGTCTGCGACAGTCGACGCCGCAACGTTCGGCTGGGGCCGCTTGGCGGTTTACGCTGGGAAGAACATTGCCTACGTCGGGTACCGGGGCTACGCCGCTACCTTCGGCTTCAACGCCCTGTTTGTCGCGGCCGACAACGGGAGTGATCTTTACCAAGCGGTCCGGAGCCCATCCCTCTTGGAGTTTGGAAAGAACGTACCGGTGGTAGGAACGATGGTCGCCGTCTGGGACTTTGGAAAACGCTGCATCTAGGAAATGGAGGGCTCGTGCTTCGCTCCTTACACCAATACTGGCGATTCGCGAGGGTACCCCTAGCGTTCTCAGCAGCACTCTCGGTGTTCGCTGCGACCCGCTACTTTGACTCGGCGTCGTCGAGGCGTGCCGACCTGACCCCGCTCGTGATCGTAGTCGGAATCTACTTCGGCCTTGGGGCACTTGCTGGGCTGGTTGTGATGCTATTTGGGCGATGGGCCTCGTCCCGCGTACGCGCCGCGTTTCTGGGTTTCGCCAGCGGCACTTTGGTAGCGGTCGCCGTGAACTTCAGCGTCATGCCGCTGTTCGTCGGAGAGGCACTACTAGGGCGGCAGCTGCTATTCGTCATGGTCATCACCGGGCTCTTTCCTGGAGCGTTTCTGGGAGCGCTTTTCTGGGAGCCGCGGCCGACTGACTTGGAGTTGACCCGTTCCCGTGGGCACCGCGGTGGCCAGTGTCAATAGCATGCAAGGAGAGGTCGCTGACTAGTCGATGAAGAGAGTCCCAAGCGCCCGTGCAAAGAAGATCGGCCGATGGGTAGTCGCCTCGACCGTGGTGGTGAGCTCTGAATTGCTGCTCCAACAGACGGCCCTGCCGTGGGCATGGCGCCTCGTCGTTGAGTCCATTGTGACCGGGTTGGTGGTTGTGGTCATCCTTCAATCGGCCGGGCGCGTCAAATAGTGGACTGTCTCTCAAGCAGCGCGAGTTGATGACCGAAATCGAACTCGTGTTGCTCGCCGAGGATGCGCCGGAAAGGCGGGCCTCACTCAGAACGAGAGGTAGTAGTTGGCCTTGACCAACAGCACGTTCTGCATGTCGTCCGAAAAGATCCCGCCCAGGTCGTGCAACGCCCGGAACCGGGGATCCGACGCGATGTTGAACCGGTTCTGGTTCCACACCAGGAAGATCGTCGAACCGGGCCGGTACTCCCACCGAAGCACCACGTTGCTCCGCAGCGACCGGATCCGGAAATCCGTCACCGGATAGGTGTGGCTCGGCGCCGGGCCGGCGCCGTCCGCGTCGACCGTGATCAACCGGTCGACCTGATTCTCCGAGATGGTCGACCCATTCCGCCCATAGCGGTCGAATTGATAGGACCGCGGCGTGGCCAGCGCGCTCGGCGCGCCGAACTCCGCCGTGGCCACGAACGGCTGGGCGTAGACCTGGAGCGAGAGCGCCGGGTTGAAGTAGAACTCGAAGCGGCTCTGGATCCCGAACACCCGCTGCTTGAGCGGCGCGAACAAATACCGCTGGCCGAACGTGGCCGTGGCCGTGGGGTCGGCGTAGGTGTCGACGTAGAACTGGTTCTGATTGCTGACGTCGTACGACGGCGTGAGCGAAATGGTGTGACCGGCGTTGGTCTTGAGCGAGAGCCGAACCGACGACGACACGGAGGTACTGCCCACCCGGTTGCTCTGCACGAACGAATGCACGCTGGCCGACAGGAGTTTCCGGCCGTCGGTGGAGTACCCGACGCCCGCGTTGAATCCGGCCGGTGCCTGGACGAGGGGGCCGCCGCGGGCGGCCCGGTCGTCCTGGCCGTCGAACGAGTAGCCCGCGCTCGCGAAGATCGACGAGAACGCGTGGGTCTGAAGTTGCCCCGAGACGTCGACCGCCAGGCCCCGTCCCACCCCGCCGAAGTTCATGATCTGGCTGACCCGCGCGCTGAGCGATCCCGACCGACCCAGCTTGCCCGGACTCGGCCACGCCCGCGCGCCCAGCGCCGAGAACCGGATCCGGTCGGCCTCGGTCTGGAAGCCCGCGTCGTTGAGTTCGAACCCCGGCGACACCGCGTTGGCCGCCAAGGTATAGGTCCAGAGCCCCCCGAGCTTGTCGAACTGGAGCTGGCCCGAGTAGCCGGTCAGCGAGGTGCGGTCGGGGTCGAAGGTGGCGTAGTCCTGGTCCGGCCGCTGGTAGTACCGCGCCGAGGAAGCCTGGGCGAGCTGAATGGCCGTGGTCGGACCGCCGATCCGGGAGCCGCCGAGGTAGCCGCTGATCTGGAACGTGTTCTGCTTGAACCGATGGAAGAAATCGGCCGCCACCGCGGTGGCCGAGGTCCGCAGGAAACCGAAATCGGCGGAGTCGGCGTTCCGGAGCACCGAGGTGCCCACCAGGCCGAAGCCGCTCGAGCCGCCCGCCAGATCGCGCTTGATCCGGACCACGCCGTAGTTGGAGAGCGGCTCGATCGGGACCCGGCGAACCGGTCCGCCCGGCAGGTCGGCGGCCCGGGCCTGCTCCCGTCCGGTCACCGCGTCGAGCACCCCGATCGACCAGCCGGATCCCGCCCGCCCCGACAGCTTGACCGCGCCCAGGATGGAACTGGCGGCGGGCTCGTCGACGTAGCGGGCCTGGCCGAACGCCGACGCGCCCGGCGCCCGACCCACCCGGCGCGAATAGAAGAACCGATCGAGGCCGAAGCTCCCCTCGAAGCCGAACAGGTTGGAGCCCTCCACGAAGAACGGCCGCCGCTCCTCGAAGAAGGTCTCGAAGGCGGTGAGGTTGACCACCGACGGGTCGGCCTCGACCTGTCCGAAATCCGGGTTGACGGTGGCGTTCAGGGTCAGGTCGCTCGTCAGGCCGTACTTGGCGTCGAGCCCGCCGGTGATTGACCCCACGCTCCCGTCGTCGAACGGATTGGAGCGGTCCGCCCCCTGGGTGAACCGCCCCTGACTCGACGCGTAGGGCAGGAACTCGAGCCGCTTGGGCGCGGGGATGTTCCGGAGGCCAAGGAGGTGGCCGTACTTGGAGACCTGGCCGGGCTCGGTCCGGGGCGACCACTGCCAGTCGACCGCCTCGCCGGCCCGGACGTTGTCGCGGCGGAGCTGGATGCCCCAGACCTGCTCGGTCTGCTGCGGGAACCGGAGTTGCGAAAACGGAATCCGCATCTCCGCCACCCAGCCGAGGGAATCGATCCGGGACACGGCCTCCCAGACCGGATCCCAGCCGATGTCGAAGTCGCCGGTGCCGTCGTTGCTGGCGATGGCGTCCCGTCGCTCGCCCGAGGCGGTGACGCCAAGGATGAACTGGGTCCGGTGATCGTGGTAGGAATCGAGGAGGACGAAGAAGATGTCGTTGAAAGATGAGAAGGAGTCTCGCCGATTGAGCCGGCGCGAAATCAGATCCGGTCGGTCGTCGAAGAGCCGGGCGCCGACGTAGAGCGCCTCGCGGTCGTAGACGATCCGGACCTCCGAGGGCTGGGTGGCCGGGTTGCCGTCGCTCGGCACGTCCCGCCGGAACCCGCCCTCGGGTTTGACGGTCTGCCAGATCGGGTCGTCGAGCCGGCCATCGATCCGGGGGGCCCGCTCGGCAAAGACGGCGGTGAGCGACCGGGGGATTCGGCCGTTGCGATGGACCAGCTGGGGATTGGTGGTCGAGTCGACCTGGGCAACCTGGAGCAGGAGGGCCAGAAGGAACATGTGGTCCTGGGATTTCGGAGCCGGAAACGAGGCTGCCAGACGCCCTAAAGTAATCGTGACAGGCTCTCCGGGGGATTAGATTCCGGTCCGCTTTTTGTAAGAGGGCGTTCATGCGATCGACAGCTGGGGTCCGGGCCGCGGCTCGGGTGGGTGCGGTGCTCGGGCTGGGCCTCCTGGTGGCCGGGCCGGCGTGGTCCCAACGGGCCCCCGATCGGTTTGCGCCGGCCTGGGCGCCGGTCCGGGAGTTCTTCCACCGGACCCTGGCTGAGGAAGGGATGGTGGGCGGGAGCCTGATGTTCTTCCACGGCGACACGGTCCTGGCCCGGGAGTTCTTCGGTCAGGCCGACCTGGAAACCCGCCGGCCGGTCGACGAGCGGACCATCTTCCACTGGGCCTCGATCACCAAGACGTTCACCGCCGTGGCCCTCCTCCAGCTCCGCGACCGGGGCCGGCTCGGCCTCGACGATCCGATCCTCAAGTACCTGCCCGAACTCCGGGTGGTCCACAACCCGTTCGGGCCGATGGAGGCCGTCACCCTCCGCCACCTCGTCTCCCATTCCGCCGGGTTCCGGAACGGGACCTGGCCGTGGGGCGGCAACAAGCCGTGGCACCCGTTCGAGCCGACCCAGTGGTCGCAGCTGGTGGCCATGATGCCGTACACCGAAATCCTCTTCCCTCCAGGGTCGAAGTTCAGTTACTCCAATCCCGGGGTCATCTTCCTCGGGAAGACGATCGAGGCGCTGAGCGGCGAGGACTACGAGGTCTACCTCGACAAGAACGTCCTCCGGCCCCTCGGCATGACCGCCAGCTACTTCGATCGGACCCCGTACCATCTGCTCCCGTTCCGGTCCAACAACTACGCGGTCAAGGGTGGCAAGCCGGAGCCGCAGGGCCTCGACTTCGACACCGGGATCACGGTGTCGAATGGCGGCCTCAACGCCCCGCTGCCCGACATGATCAGGTACCTCCAGTTCCTGGCGGGCGCTCCCGGGATGCCGGCGGCCGCCCGCGGGGTGCTGAGCCGCGCCACGCTGGAGGAGATGTGGCGGCCCGTGGTGCCGGTCGGGGGGCCCGAGGGCGACGCGATGGGTCTCGGCTTCTTCCTGATGGAGCGGGGCGGGGGCCGGCTGATCGGCCATACCGGAAGCCAGGCGGGGTTCCGGTCGTTCTTCTACGTCGACCCGGCCACCGGGGCGGGGGTCATCGCCGCGTTCAACGCCGCGCCGGAAGACGATCCCCGGAACCCGACCGATCAGGGGCCGGCCAAGCCGAGGATCAGCCTGATCTTCAGCGGGCTGCTCGAGCGGCTCACCGGCGGGGTCTTCCCGATCTTCCGGAAATGAAGCCGTGGGACCGGGGCCCCGCCGACCGCCGGACCGTGTTCCGGGAGAGTTTCGGCGAATGGGTCAAGTCGCTGGTGGAAAAGACCGAAGATCGGTTGATCCAGCAGCGTTATGTCCGGCCGCCGGGCGCGCTCCCGGAAGTCGCGTTCCTGGCGGGGTGCACCCGGTGCGGCGCCTGTGCCCCGGTCTGCCCGCCGCACGCGATCCTGACCGTGCCGCCGGCCGGCGGTCTGGCCGCCGGCACCCCGTACCTCGAGATCGAGAGCCAGCCCTGCGTGGCGTGTCCCACCATGCCGTGCGTCGCGGCCTGCCCGACCGGGGCGCTGACGCTTCCGGCCAACGGGTGGACCGGCTACCGTTTGGGCTTCGTCGAGCTGGTTCCGGAGCGCTGCGTCACGTTCGAGGGCAATCCCTGCCGGGTCTGCGTCGACGCCTGCCCGATCGGCGAGCGGGCGCTCGGGCAGGACGAGGCGGGCCATCCGGTGCTGAAGCGGGAGGGATGCGTCGGCTGCGGGGTCTGCGTCCGGGAGTGCGTCACCTCGCCGTCGTCGTTTCAATTCCACCCTCTGGAGGGTTGATGGCCGACCTCCCCTACCGGGTCGAAAAGCCCTGGGGATACGAAATCATCTGGGCGCACACCGGTCGGTACGTGGGCAAGGTGCTCCACGTCCGCGCCGGCCAGGCGCTCAGCTGCCAATATCACAACGTCAAGGACGAGACCCTCTACGTCCTGACCGGCGAACTCCGGATGACCCTGGAGCCGCCCGGGGGGCCGGTCGAGCGCCGGGTGGTCCGCGCCGGCGAGGCGATCCACCTGCCGCCCAAGACCATCCACGAAATGGAAGCCGTGGTCGACAGCGACGTCCTCGAGGCGTCGACCCCCGAACTCGACGACATCGTCCGCCTGAAAGACCGCTACGGGAGAGCCTAACGGTGCAAGTGATCATTCCGCTGGCCGGCAAGGGGACCCGGGTCCGTCCCCACACCCATCTGGTTCCCAAGCCGATGCTCAAGGTGGCCGGTCGCCCGGTCATGGACTGGGTCATGGACCGCCTGGCCGGCCTCGACGTCTCCGAGCTGATCTTCATCACCGGTCACCTCAAGGAGCAGGTCGAGGCCTACTCGACCGGACGCTACGGCCACCCCTGCCGCTACATCGAGCAGAAGGTCCAGGACGGGACGGCCGGGGCCATCAACCTGGCCCGGCCGTTCGTGAAGGAGCCGGTCCTGATCATCTTCGTCGACACGGTCTTCGAGGCCGACCTGACCCTGATCAACCGGTCGTCGGCCGACGGAATCATCTGGGCCAAGGAGGTCGAGGACTACCAGCGGTTCGGGGTGGTCGTCACCGACGCCCAGGGCTACATGACCAAGATCGTCGAGAAGCCGTCGACCCCGATCTCCAAGCTCGCCAACATCGGGCTCTACTACATCCGCGACGTGGCGGCGCTCTGGCAGGGGATCGACCACACCCTGGCCGCTCCCCCCAACAAGGGCGAGTTCTACCTGACCGACGCGTTCCAGTGGATGATCGATCACGGCCGGAAGATCCAGACCGCCGAGGTGGGCGGCTGGTACGACTGCGGCAAGCTCGACACCTTCCTGGAGACCAACCAGGTCCTGCTCGAAAAGGGCGCGGCGCGGCGGGGCGCCTACCCGGGCGTCACCTTCATCGATCCGGTCCTGATCGAGGACGGCGCCACCATCACCAACTCGACCGTCGGGCCCAACGTCACGCTCGAAAAGGGCAGCGTCGTGGCCGACTCGACCCTGGCCCACTCGCTGGTCGGGCAGAACTGCCGGATCAGCGGGTCGAAGCTCTCGCACAGCATGCTGGGCAATCGGGTGACGGTCCGCGGCTTTGCCGGCAGCCTCTCGGTGGGCGACGACTCGGAGATTTCCGGCGGCTGATGGCCCTCCTCGAGCTGTTCCAGTCGTTCGCCGACCTGTGGACTCACTTCGATTCGGTCGAGGCGGCGGCCCACGGTCCCGGCTATCCACCGCCGACCCTCGACTCGTTCGACCCTGAAAGCGGCCGCCAGCACGCGGCCGCCTTTCGTTCCCTGGCCATTGCCATCGAGGACCTGGAGCCCGACTCGCTCGACGAGGAGATCGACCGGACGCTGCTCCTCAACGCGGTCCGGGTCCGGCTCCGCCGACTCGAAAAGGAACGGCAGGAGCGGGTCAACCCGGCCATCTGGACCGACCGCCTGGTGGCCGCCCTCGAGGCCCGCCCCGGCGAGGCCGACCTGCTGGCGCGGATCCCGGCATGGGTGGCCTCGGCCCGCGACACGATCGTCAAACCGCCCCTGGTCCACCTCGAAGTGGCGCTGGCCCATCTGGCCGAGGCCCGCGGTCAGCTCCAGAGCGAATCGTGGTGGCAGAGCGACAAGGAGGCCTTGAGCCGCGCCAACGCCGCGCTCGAAGTCCTCGAGGGCTTCTTCCGCCACGAAGTCGAGCCCGACCCGGCGGCCGACGCCGGGGCGCTGGGCCGCGACGCGATCGATTGGCGGATCCAGAACGAACACCTCTCGATCCACTCCACCGCCGAGGTCACCCGAAGGGTGGCGGCGCGGGTCGGGCTCCTCGACCAGCGGGCGGGCGGCGCGGACGTGGCCATCGACGGACTGGTCGACGCCTACGCCGACCGGATGCGGGGGGTCCCCTTCGGCGACGGCGGCTCCGAAATTCGCCGCCGGCTGGTGCCGCCGGCCTGGGCCAAGGCCTGGGCGTCGTTCGTGCTCTCGAATCGCGACGACGAGGAAACCGTCGCGGTGGCGGTGGCCTACGCCGCGGGCCAGGCCCGGCTCGGCGCTCTCGATCTCGGACTCCAGCTCGGCAGCCTGGCGCCGACCGAGGCGGTCAACGAGATGATCCGGCTCGGCGTCACCGAACCCGCGTCGCTCGGCACCATCGGCGACCTCCTGGTCTGGCCCCTGGCCGAAACCGGCATCACCCTCCTGGGCGAGGAATGGGAGGCCCTCCGCGACCGCTGGCCGGGCGGGGCCGCCGACCTGATCGACTCCGTCGTGGCTCAGGGTCTCTTCCATCCCACCCTGGCCGCCTGGCGGCTCGGAAATGGCGGCTGACCGGCCGCCGATCCCCGGCCCGGTCAAGGGGCTCGCCGTGGTGTCGTTCCTCAACGACCTGGCGAGCGAGATGGTCTACCCGCTCCTCCCCGCTTTCGTCACCCGCACGTTAGGCGGCGGTCCCCTGGCCCTCGGCGCCCTCGACGGGGCGGCGGACCTGGCGGCCTCGGGTCTCCGCTGGTGGAGCGGCCGCTGGGCCGACCGCCCGGGCTGGCGGGCCCCGCTGATCCTCGGCGGCTACCTCACGGCCATCGTGCTCCGGCCGGTCATCGGCCTCGCCAGTCAGGCCTGGCAGGTGGTCGGGATCCGGGTGCTCGACCGGGTCGGCAAGGGACTGCGATCGCCGGCCCGCGACGCCGTCATCGCCGACGTCACCCCGGCCGGCGTGCATGGCCGGGCCTTCGGGCTCCATCGGAGCGCCGACCACCTCGGCGCGGTGCTGGGCTCGCTCCTCGCGTTCGAGCTGCTCCGCCGCGGGGCGCCGGTGCGAGAGGTGCTGGCCTGGAGTCTCTGGCCCGGCCTGCTGGCCTTCCTGGCGCTGGTCGTGGCCCTCCGGATGGCGCGCGGCGCGGGCGAGGCGGTTGCCGCCGCCACCGAACCGGCCGCGACCTCCCCGCCGGCGGCGCCCAGCGCCTTGGCGGGCCTGGCGGTCCTGGCCGCGGTGCGGCTGCCCGAGACCCTCCTGCTCCTTCGGCTCCAGGATCGGGGGCTCCCGATCGCGATGGTCCCGTTGGTCTGGGGGCTGCTCCACATCGTCAAGAGCATCGCGTCGTATCCGGCCGGCGTCATCGCCGACCGGTTCGGGGTCGTCGCGGCGCTCGGCCTCGGCACCCTGGCGTACGCGGCCACGGTGCTCGGCATGGGCCGCGACCTCGAGCCCGGGGTGGCGATGGCGGTGTTCCTGGCGTACGGGGTGGCGGGCGGGCTGCTCGAGCCGGCGGAACGGGCGGCGGTGGCGCGGGTGGCGGGGTCGAAGCGGGGCCGCGCGTTCGGCACCTATCAGGCCCTGGCCGGGGGCGGCGCGCTCGCCACCGGGCTCGGCTACGGCTGGATCTACCAGACGTTCGGCGGGGGCCCCGCCCTGATGATCGGGTCGCTGGCGGCGGCGACGGCGCTGTTCGGGTGGCTGGTCCTGGCCCGGCCGACGGCTCCGGCCGGTGGCGGGCCCGGCCGGCCGTGAGATGAGACGGCGCCACCCCGTCGCCTAACTTGCGGTCGGGTCCGCCGGCCGATAGCTTCGCGCCCTATGCCGTTTTCCGAGTTCGGCAAGGTTCCGACCTGGCAGGCGTCCGCCCGAGCCAGGGCGGCCGTGCTGCCCGAGACTCAGGCCCAACCGGTCATCGCCCCGGGGTTTTCCGGCAAGACCGTCGTGGTCACCGGCGGCGCCACCGGCCTCGGTCGGGCCATTGCGCTCGAGTTCGGCCGGCTCGGCTGTCAGGTGGCGTTCTGCTTCGTGAACCTGCCGGGCCGCGACGTGCGGGAAACCGCGCTCCTCACCGAAACGACCCTGGCCGCCATGGGCGTCAAGGTCTTTGCCGACTCGTGCGACGTGCGCGACCGGAAGCAGGTCGTCCGCTTCATCGAGGCGGTTCGGGAGCGGCTCGGCGGCGTCCACTACCTCGTCAACAACGCGGGGATCTCGCATGACGGCGCGCTCTGGCGCCTGACCGAGGACGAGTGGTCCGACGTGATCCGGACCAATCTGATCGGCGCCGCCAACTGCATGGCGGTCTGCGCCCCGATTTTCCGCAGCCAGCGGTTCGGCAAGATCGTCAACATCAGTTCCCACCAGGCCACCCATCCCGGGTTCGGCGTCACCAGCTACGCCGCCAGCAAGGCGGGCCTCGAGGGCATGACCCGCGCGGCCGCGGTGGAACTCGGGCCGAGCAACGTCAACGTCAACGCGGTGGCGCCGGGATTCGTCCGGACCGAGCGGCTCCAGTCGCTCCCGCCCGAGGTCATCGATCGCGCCCGGGCCAGCACCGTGCTCGGGCGTCTGGCCGAACCGGAGGACATCGCCCACGTGGTGTCGTTCCTCTGCTCCGACGAGGCTCGGCACGTCACCGGCCAGATCATCCAGGTCGACGGAGGGCTGTCGCTGGAGACGAGGTAGCCGTCGGGGGTGTGCTCCCGGACCGGTCCCCGGTCGTCTTTTGGGACCGATCCTGCTACCTTTGAGGCTCCTATGTCGAGATGGCACAACGTGTTCCGAGTCGCTGCCGCGGTTGCCCTGGTGCTCGGATCGAGTTCGATCCTGGCGGCTCAGAAGAAGCCCGTCACCCAGGCGCTGGTGGTGGCTTCGGTGGCCGGTCAGCCCGTCGCCATCATCCCCATCAACATGGTCGTGGTCGAACCGACGGTGCCGACCGGCACCATGACCGCCGACCGGCCCACCCTCAAGACCTGGACGGACTCGCTTCTGGTCGAGGGCGCCCTGTCGCGGGCGCCGGAGGTCAAGTGGGTGCCGCCCGCCGAACTCCGGCGGATCTCGCGGCGCGGGGCGGGCCTGGTGCCCGATCCCGACCAGATGGGGCAGTCGATCATGCGGAGCTGGTCGCTCACGACGGTCCCCGATCCGCTCCGTTCCAACCTCCGGAAGTTGCTCGCCATCGCCGGCGGCGCTCGGTACGCGCTGATTCCGGCGTCGCTCATCTTCAAGGCCGACTCCACCGGCGCGCTGGCCGCCGACCTTTCGATCCTCCTGGCCGACACCCGGACGGGCCGGGTGGTGTGGCGGTCGATCGCCAAGGGTTCGGGCGGCACGCCGGATCAGGTGCTGGGCAAGGCCGTCGCCACCATCTTCCCGGTCGAAGGCGAACCGTAATGCGCTACGATGTCACCCTGATCCCGGGCGACGGGATCGGGCCGGAAATCACCGACGCCACCATCAAGGCCATCGCGGCCACCGGCGTCGACTGTCACTGGGATCTGCAGCTGGGCGGGATGGCCGCCGTCGAAAAACTCGGAACGCCGATTCCCGATCAGACCCTGGCCAGCATCCGGGCGCGGCGGGTGGCGCTCAAGGGGCCGCTCACCACGCCGTCGGGCCCCGGCTACCGCTCGGTCAACGTGGCCCTCCGGAAGGAATTCGAACTCTACGCCAACATCCGGCCGGCCAAGACGATCCTCCCGGGTCGCTACGACGGGATCGACATCGTCCTGATCCGGGAAAATCTCGAGGGGTTCTACACCGGCATCGAGCACTGGATTCCGACCCGCGACGATCCCCACTCGGCCGGCGTCACCACCGGCGTCACCACCCGGTACGGGTGCGAGCGGATCATTCGCTACGCCTTCGAGTACGCCGTCAAGCACGGCCGGAAGAAGGTCACCATCGTCCACAAGGCCAACATCCTCAAGATGGTCAGCGGCCTCTTCCTCGAGGTCGGGCGGGCGGTGGCCAAGGAGTACGAAGGTCGGATCGCGGCCAACGACATGATCGTCGACAACTGCGCCATGCAGATCGTGCTCCGGCCGGAGCAGTTCGACGTGATGGTGGCGACGAATCTCTTCGGCGACATCCTGAGTGACGAACTGTCGGGGCTGGTCGGCGGGCTCGGGATGACGCCGGGCGCCAACATCGGGACCACGGCGTCGATCTTCGAGGCCGTGCACGGGAGCGCGCCGGACATCGCGGGGCAGGGCATCGCCAATCCGTCGGCCCAGATGCTGGCGGCCGCGATGATGCTCGATCATCTCGGCGAGACCGAGGCGGGGAGCCGGCTCCGCGCCGCGGTCACCGACACGATCGTCACGGACGGAATCCGCACCAAGGATCTGGGCGGCCATGCTACGACTCAACAATTCGGGGATCGGGTCGCGGCTCGGGCTCAAGGGTGACCCGGTCCCGTGCGTCCAGTGCGACCGTCGGGAGCCCGGGTTGGCCTGGGGCGACTTCTGCACGGTCTGCCGGGAAGAGCGGGCCATCCGGGCCAACCGGGTTGCCCGCCGCTACGCGGTCGTCGCGGCGCTGATTCTGGCGGCGTGGCTCCTCTGGAAGACGCCGCCGACCTTTACCCAGCGGATCTTCGGCGCCGCCTCGGTCCTCCTCCTCTACCTCATCGTCCGACGGATCGTGTCGCGGGTCGTGCAGGAATATCTGCCCAAGGAGCTGAAGTGATGCGGATCCGAACCCCATGGGCGCTGACGCTCGCGCTGACCCTGGCCTCGGTGGTGCCGGTGGCGGCCCAGACCAGCCTGACGATCTACCAGGACGGCCGGGTCCTCCAGCGCCGGACCCTGCCGGTCCGGGTCCCGGCCGGCACGTCGAATCATCGGCTGACGCTCGGCGCGCTCGAAGCGGGCAGTCTCTTTGCCCTCGACGCCGGCGTCACGATCCTCGGCGCGTGGTACGACCCGGCCATCGACCAGGGGAACGCGCTCCGCCGCGCGGTGGGCACCCAGCTGACGTTCGAGACCCGGGGCGCCAACGGTGCCCGGGAGCTGGTGGTGGCCACCGTCCTCGGCGTCGATCCGGAGCGCTACCGGCTGGCCGACGGCAAGGTGGTGTTCGAACGGCCCGGCACCCCGCTCTTTCCGGCGGAACTGGTGCCGGCCGACGCGGCCCTGGCCGTGGCGCTTCGGGCCGAACGGGCCGTGCCAACGCTCGGGCTCGGCTTCTTTTCGAGCGGGGCGTCGTGGGCCGCGTCGTACGCCGTGGTCCTCGGGCGCTCCGCGGCGCGGATCTCGGGTCATGCCACGATCGCGGCCGGCACGTTGCGCGCCGATAGCGCCGAAGTCCAGCTGCTTGCCGGCGACGTCGGCCGAGCGCCCAAGGCGCAGATGGTCCTGCGCGAGACGGTCCGAGCGGTCCCGATGGCCATGGCGGATGCGGTGGCGACCGAAGCGCAGGTCGGCGAGTCGCACCTCTACACGCTGGCCGGGCGCCACACGCTGATCCCCGGGGTCGAGACGGTGGCGGCCCTGTTCGAGCCGGCCTCCGCGCCGGTGGAACGCACCTACACGGTGCGCGGCCAGGTTCCGTACTACGGTGGCCTGCCCCAGTTCGGCGAGGAGCAGCCCGAGCCGGTCAACGTCACCTATGTCGTCAAGCGCCCGGCCAAGACTCCGTTCGGCGACGTGCCGATTCCCGGGGGGACGGTCCGGATCTACGACCGCGATCCGGCGGGCCGGCCCCAGTTGATCGGCGAGGCGGCGGTCGGGCACACGGCCGCGGGTCAGGACCTCCGGCTCGACGCCGGCACCGCGTTCGACCTGACGGCGCGGCGGACCCAGACCACCTACGAAACCACCCGGCAGGGCCAGCGCACGATCGCCACCGCCACGTACGTGGTCAACCTGGCCAACGCGCGCGATTCGATCGCCACCATCGACGTCCTCGAGCAGCGCGCGGGCGAGTGGAGCGTGGTGACGTCGTCGATCCCGGCCGAGAAGATCTCCAGCACCGTCACTCGATTCCGCGTCCGGGTTCCCGCCCGGGGCGAGGCCAGTCTGACCTATCGCGTCCGCGTCGTGTGGTAGGGTGACGACTCTCGTCCATCTCTCCGACATCCATTTCGGCCGGGACGTCGACCTGATCCAGGTCGGCGTCCTCGAGTCGTTGATTCCGACCCT
>JAEUJH010000123.1 GCA_016794825.1 Gemmatimonadota bacterium | reverse complement strand
CGGCGAGATCGGCTGCATCCGGGTCGGCGCCCGGGCCGACCTGATCGCCGTCCGGGGTAATCCGCTGACCGACATCGAGCTGTTGGGCGCGCAGGGCCGGAATCTCTCCCTGATCATGCGCGACGGCGTCGCGCACAAGGACGAGAACCGATGAACGACACCAACGCCAGCCAGTCCCTTGGATCCTTGACGCTGCGCGACGGGCGCCGGCTGGCCTACGCGGAAGTCGGCGACCCGCACGGTAAGCCGCTCCTGCTGCTCACCGGCACCGGGACCGGGCGGTCCCAGGCGTATTGGTTCGACGACGCCGCACGCGTGGCGGGGGTCCGCCTGATCGTCACCGATCGCCCCGGGTACGGACATTCCGATCCGCGCCCCGACCTCACGTTCCTCAACCACGTCGACGATGTTCGGGAGCTGCTCGACCACCTGGGGCTGACCCGAGTGAGCGTCGCCGGCATGTCCGGCGGCGGCGGCTATGCCCTGGCGTGCGGCTACCGCCTCGCCGACCGGATCGAGCGGGTGGTCATGATCTGCGGGATGGTCCCGGCACCACGGGAGCTGATCGCCAAGATGTCGTCATCCGTCCGGCTGACTTTCTGGCTGATGCGGCATCTGCCGCGCCTGGCAGTGGCGATGATGGAGCGCGCCCAGCGGGCGCTAGGCGACCCGGACAGCGCCACCTTGCAGCGCCAGATCAAACGGAGGCCAGTGGCGGACCGCCGCCTCCTGGAGCGCCGCGAGATGCGCGAGTTGTCCTTCGGCCCTCCGGCCCGCGACGCACTCCGTCAGGGCATGGGCATCTTCGTCCACGAGATGGGCCTGTACGGCCGCCCACTGGGGTTCGAACTGTCGCAGGTCAAGGTGCCGGTGCGGGTTTGGCACGGACAGCAGGATGGCAACGTGCCAGTCGACATCGCGCGTTACGTGGCCGCGCAGGTTCCGGGAGCGGAACTGCACATTGAACCCGAGGCGGGTCATCTCATCGGGTTCGCGGATCCTGCCGGGCTGATGCGACAGGCGATGGCGGCCTGACCGTTACCCAGCGAGGCGTCGACCGCGACTGGCGGGCCCTCGACCTCATAGCCGACCCCGACCCCGCCCCCCTGGAGGACCGGCCCTTCTCGCGCAGAGGGCCAGGTCGTCCTGACGCTCGGGGTGACTATCATGCTGATCGCGTCCGTCAGACTGGCCCTTTACGATCGCTCGGAGGATTCGATGACAAGGTTGACCTTGGCAGCGGCGGTTCTCCTCATTGCCGGACTCAGCGGCCTCGGGCAGACCGCGGCAGGCCAGGAGAAGTCCCAGCCCGAACTGAGAAGGCCATTCATTGGTAGCTGGCGGCTGGTGTCCATCGAGGGCGGCAACGACCCGGTGACCCGGGGGCCCAAGCCCACGGGGATCATCATGTACGACGAACACGGCAACATGGCCGTCCAGATCCAGCCAGATCGGCAACGGCCGACGTACACCGGGACACCGAGCGTCGACCAGATGGCCGAGCGGATGCGGGGGTACGTGGCATATTTCGGCACCTACGCGGTCGACGCGGACGCCGGCATCGTCACGCACCATCGACAGGGGATGCTGGATTCGGGCGCAGTCGACTTCGTCCGCAGGTTCGAGTTCTCGCAGGACGGCAACCGCATCACCCTGACACCGGTCGGTGGCAGCGGCCCGCCGACCCGCCTGACCTGGGAGCGCGTGCGGTAGGCGCACGAGCGCGTACGGGGTTCGAGCCAACGCTGGAGCAGCGCGGAATGACTCCCTTGAACCGCCGCGACTTTGCGGCAATCGGGCTCTCGACGTTCGTCGTCGGCCCTGCCCGTGTCGCCGGGCATATTCATTCGGACAGCCGGTCCGACATCATCGTTCGGCCGCTTGCGCCCAAGGATATCGACGCCGTCGGTCGCCTCGTCGACGCCGAGTATGACAACGAGACCGACCGCGTCAGCAGCCTGCACGCGATCAATCGGGGATTGCACCTGTCGGCAGGGCGGAGCGACGACTGGGGCGCCACGCTGGTGGCCGAACGGGACGGGGTCGCGGTCGGAGTCGGGTCATCCCGATCGCTCGCGCTGGGTCGGAGCGCTCGAACCCATGTGATCGTCGCGCCGTCGCACCGGCGCCGGGGGACCGGCACGCGCCTCTACCGCGAGATCACGCCACTCGTCCGGGCCCGCGGCAGGACGCCAGTCGCGTCGATCGCGGCGCGCGAGGGCGGCGCGTTCCTCTTCGCCTCGGCCTGCGGCATGCGGCCACTGATGCGGTCGCGCCAGCTGACCCTCGACCTCACCTCCTGGACGGTCGACCTGTGGTGCCAGCACGCCGTCCGCCTGCCAAGCCCCTACCGGATCGTCCCCAGCTCGCAGGTCGAACCGGACGTGTTCTTCGGCGCGCTCGGGGCGGCCTATCATTACATGCACGAGCGGTGGTCGGACATCCAGGTCGAGACG
>JAEUJH010000112.1 GCA_016794825.1 Gemmatimonadota bacterium | reverse complement strand
CTGGCCACCAAGCTGTTCGGTCCCGGGCCCGCCGTCGGGCGCCGGTTTTCCGTGGGCGAGAATCAATATGGCGTCCGCGGTGTGGTGACCGGCCTCCGGCAATGGGGACTCGATCAGGGAGAGGGCCTCGAGATCTTCATGCCGTACGAAACGTTCGGCGGGGACTTCGATCGCCTGCTCGTGACCGTGCGCGGCTCCGCCGACGCGGCGGCGCTGGTTCCGTTGCTCCGGCAGGCGATCTGGGACGTCGACCGGACCGTCCCGGCCGACGACATCGCCACGATGGAGACGCTGATTCGCGACTCCCTGGCGGGCCCCCGCTTCTACGGGACCCTGATGGGGGCGTTCGCGGGGCTGGCCCTGCTGCTGGCGGCCGCAGGCATCTACGCCTCGATGCTCTATTCGGTCCGGCAGCGGACCCGGGAGATGGGCATTCGGATCGCGCTCGGCGCGGCCACCACTGACATCTCGCGGATGGTGGTGGGCGACGCGACTCGGCTGGCCGCCGTCGGGCTCTTGCTGGGCGGGTTGGGGGCGTTTGCCCTGGCTCGGTCGCTCGGGGCATTGCTGTTCGGCATCGGTCCGACGGACCCGGTGGCGTTTACGGTGGCGGCGACCGTTCTAGCTTTGACCGTGGTGCTCTCGGCCTGGATCCCGGCCCGGCGGGCGGGTCGGGCCGATCCGGTGACGGTGCTGCGCGCCGATTGATCCGGGGTGACGCGGCGCTGAGCCCGTCGTCGACATCGGGCCCGATTACATTGGGGCCATGTCGGAGCAATATCATCTCGCGGCGGATCGCGGCCCCGAGGGTCAGCTGACCCTCGGCCTGGCGGTGCGACTCGATCCGCCCAGCCCCATCGTCGCCCTGTCCGAGGGCGATCGTTTCCTGCTCGAATCCTCCGGTCTCGAAGGTCGGTTGGTGGTCCGCGGCACCGGGTCGGTGACGGTGTCGGTGCTGACCGACGGCGTCCGCTGGACCCGCACCACCTGGTCGCCCCAGACGCTGGTGCGCCGGATGCGGGGCTGAGCCGCTACCGAGGCCAGGGTCGGGACAGCACGCAGGCGTTGATCCCGCCGATTCCCATCGAGAGTTTGCCCGCCGCGCCGCCCGGCGCCGGCACCGCGTGGTCGAACACGAACAGTGGATGGACCCCGCGGATCGAGGGGTGGAGTTCCGACTCGGCCAGCGGGGTGGGGAACAGCCGGCCCCGTTCGTAGCCCAGGTACTGCGCGGTCAGTTCCCAGCCGCCGCCGCCGCCCATCCCATGCCCGAAGGTGCCCTTGCGGGCCGAGACCAGCACCGAAGCCGGCAGCACCTGGCGGAGGTTCTCGACCTCGAGATAGTCGCCCGGGGTGGCCGTGGCGTGCAGGTCCCAGCTGCCGACCTGGTCGGGGCTGATCCGGGCCTGGTCGAGCGCTTGCCGGATGGCGGCCAGGGGCCCGTCGGTAGTGGGGGTGATGATGTGGTGGGCGTCGGAACTCATCCCGACCGCCACCGGCTCCATGCCTAACGCCCGGTGTCCGCGGGCGGTCAGCCACTCGTGGTCGCCGACGATCCAGATGGCGGCCCCGCCGGCCACGTGGGTGCCGCGCAGGCCGTGGAGCGGCTTCGACACGCCGCCGTCGGCGGAGATGACCCGCCCCTGATGGAAGGCGGCCACCACCAGCGGATGCGGGGGCGGATCGGTGGCGCCGATCACCACCGCCTTGGCC
>JAEUJH010000109.1 GCA_016794825.1 Gemmatimonadota bacterium | reverse complement strand
CAGCGCCACCCCGATCGCGAACACCAACCAGAGGCCCTTGGTGCTGTCGTCGTCCTCCCACTCGAACTTCTCGTCGCCCACGGTGTAGCCGGCGGGCACCGCGATCGAACCCATGAACGCCTTGTGGGTCCGGTTGGCCAGTTTCTGCGGCCCCCGGAAATCGTAGCTCAGGATCCGGACGTACTGCTGATCCTCCCGGTTGATCTGGCTCAGCCCCTCACGCTCGGTGACGGTGGCCAGATCGCCGACGCGGACCGGGGCCCGCGCGGTGTTGGGGACCAGGGCGTCCTTCAGGTCGTCGAGCGACCGCTCCTGGGCGCCCTTGGCCTTGACGCTCACCGTCACTTCGTCGCCCTCGAGTTCGAGCCGCTGGCCGCCCACGGCGCCCCGGACCTCGCGGGCCACGGCCTGGGAAAAGTCCCGCGCGGTCAGACCCGCCCGCGCCAGCGCGGCCCGATCGGGCGCCAGCGCCACGCTCACCGCCCGCTCGGAGCGGAAGAAGCTCCCCGCGTTGATGTTGACGTCGCGGACCCGGGGAATCAGCTCGAGCCGCCGCTTGAGGTCCTTGGCAAGCTGCTCCACGCCCGAAAACGAGTAGCCGAGGATCTTGACTCGAAAGGTGACCGAGGCGCCGCCGCCGCCGTTGAAGAACCCGGGGCCCCGCCCGCGGACGAAGATCGACGCGCCGCCGATGAAGACGGCTCGCTGCGTCATCTCCTCCTCCATCAGGGACGGGATGGCGCTGTAGCTGTCCTCCTTGGTGAACGTGACCCGCAGGCGACCGAAACCGGGCAGGCCGGCGGTTTCGGTGCGTTCCACCCCGGGCCGCCCCACCGCGATCCGCTCGAACTCCTGCATGGCCCGGTCGACGCTCTTCGGATCGGAGCCCCGCGGAAACGTCACCCCCACGAACAGCTCCGACCGCTGCCCGAAGTAGTTCCCGAACGACGACCGAGGCACCCGCTTGATGAACCCCCAGGTTACCACCGCCAGGAGCGCCGTCACCACCGTCAGCGTGACCCACCGGCCCCGGAGCAGCCAGATGACGGTCCGGGCGTAGAACCGGAGCGTGCCCCGGAACCGGAGTTTGCTCAGGCCATGGCCCGCCCCGACGGCGGGGATCATGATGACCGAGGAGACCACCGACCAGCCGAGCGCCAGCAGGAACGCCGCGGCGAACGGCATGAACGCCGCCCGGGCGTTGCCCTGGAGGTACAGGAACGGAAACAGCACCACCGCCGTGGTCAGGGTCGAGCCGACCACCGCCGGCGTGATCCGCCGGCCCGCCTCCGCCCGGCCCTCGATGGTGTCGGGCGAATGCCGGAGCCGCTCGACCACCACCAACCCGTTCTGCACCAGGATCCCGATCCCCATGCCCAGCCCGGCCAGGGTCAGCAGGTTGGCGGGAATCTCGAGGAGGAAGAGGCCCAGCGCCGTGCCGGCAATGGCCACGGCGGCGCTCCCCATCACCAGCCAGATCGAGGTCAGGTTCCGCATCGTGACGGCCAGCACCGCCATCACCGCCAGGAACGCGATGGCCCCGCGGAGCAACAGGTCGTTGAGCTGCTTCTTGAGATCCTTGCTCTCGTCGCTCTCGACCTTGAACGTGATGCCGGGTGGCAGGAGGCGGAGGATCTCGCTCATGGTGGCCTTGATCCGCTCGGCCGTCTGGATCGCGTCCGCGCCGGCCAGTCGGGAGAGCTGGAGCGTCACCGCCGGCACCCCGTTGATCCGGGCAAACCGGCCCCGGTTGTCCTCGTCGGGCCGGATCGAGGCCAGCTCCGCCAGCCGGAACACCCGCCCGCTCGGCGCCCGAACCACCAGTTCCCCCAGGTCCTCGAGCGCCTTCGGCTGGTCGCGGAGCGCCACCGTCAGGACGTTGGCGCCCCGCCGTTGCTCGCCTAACGCCTGGACCACCCGGGCGTTCTGGATCGCGGCCCGGAGGAGGTCGGGGTCGAGGCCCAGCTGCCGGAGCCGGACCGGGTCGTAGCTCACCGCCACCCCGGGCTCGGCCGATCCGGACAGGCTGGTGCCCGAGACCCCGGGCACCGCCGAGATCCGCGGCAGGACCTGGTCCCGGGTGATCTTGGTCAGGGTGCCCGCGGTGTAGGGGCCGACGATCGAATAGGTGAGCAGGGGCTGCTCGTCCAGCTCCTGCGGGGTGTAGTTGGCCACCTGGGGCTGGGTCACCCCCAGCGGGAGCCGGTCGCGGAGCAGTTCCATCCGCTCGTGGATCTCGAGCCGGGCCAGCGTCACGTCGGTGCCGGGTTCCAGCTCCACCTCGAGCCGCGCGGTCCCGTCGCCCGACTCGCTCGAGACCTTCTTGACCCCGCGAACCCCCTGGATCACTTCCTCGAGCGGCGAGGTCACGTACGTCTCCATCAACTCCGGCGCCACCCCGAACCAGTCGGCGGTGACGTTGAGCCGCGGCAGCTCGATCTGGGTCTTGGTGGCGAGCGGGAGTTTGGTGAACGACACCGCGCCGGCCAGGATCAGCGCCACCCCGCACGACCAGACCACCGCCGGCCGCCCCGCCGCCCACTTGATCATCCGACGACTCCCTGGGTCGTGAGCCGGCCGGCGTCGTTCGAACGGGCCAGGCGCGCTTCCTTCCGCCGCTCCACCCAGGCGTACGCGGTCGGCAGCAGGAAGAAGGTCACCGCCAGCGCCGTCACCGACCCGCCGATGACCCCGGCCGCCAGCGGCTGGTACAGCTCCCCGCCGCTGCCCCAGCCGAACACCAGCGGCAGCACGCCGGTGATGGTGGTGATCGAGGTCATCGCGATGGCCCGGAGCCGTTGATGTCCGCCCCGAATCACCGCCTCCTCGATCGAGTAGCCCTGTTCCCGGAACCGCTGGATCGCGTCGAGCTTGACGACGGCTTCGTTGTCGGCCATCCCGATCATCACGATGATACCGATCAGGGCC
>JAEUJH010000101.1 GCA_016794825.1 Gemmatimonadota bacterium | reverse complement strand
GCGGGGCGGTGTCCGTCGTCATGGCAGCTCCTGTGGTGGGCGGAGGGTCAGCGGATCACGAACCCGGGACCGATCGGGTCGGTGGGGTCGAGCCAGAACTCGGCCCGGCCGGTGAGATGGGCGGCGCCGTCGACCTCGGGAACGACCGCCTGGTGCGGTCCGAACGTGGTGCGTTCCACGACCCGCCCGCCGAACCGGGTGCCGAGGATGCTCTCGATCACGATCCTCGACCCGAGTTCGAGTTCGCCCCGGGCCATCAGGATGGCCAGCCGGGCGCTGACGCCGGTCCCGGTCGGCGATCGATCGAGTTCGCCGTCGGCAAAGATGCAGACGTGGCGGCTGTGCCCCCCGTCCGTCCGGGCGGGGCCGACGAAGATCGTGCCGTAAAGGAAGCCAAGCGCCGGCTCGAACGGATGCTCGATCGGCCGACTGGCCATCACCGCGGCCTTGATGGCGCGGCCCGCCTGGATCAGGTCTCCAGCGCGGGCCGGGATCAACTCCAGGCCAAGCGGTTCGGCGTCGACGTAAGCGTAGAACGCTCCGCCGAAGGCCAGGTCGTACCGAACGGTTCCGAGGCCCGGCACCGTCACCACTTGATTGGCGGCGGCCACGAAGGACTCGACATTCGTGAACCGGACCTCCCGCACCCGTCCGGCTTCCACGGTGGCGGCCGCCCGGACCAGGCCGGCCGGCGTGTCGATGGCCAGGAGTGTCGTCGGTTCCACCGGCGCGACCATACCGGTCTCCACGGCGACGGTCGCCATCGCGATGATCCCGTGGCCGCACATGGTCGAAAACCCCTCGTTGTGCATGAACAACACCCCGAACGACGCCCCGCTCGAAACCGGTTCAGTAACGAAGCAACCGTACATGTCGGCGTGGCCCCGGGGCTCCCACATCAGGGCGCGCCGCACCCAGTCCAGGTGGGTTCGGGCGTATTCCCGTTTCGCCACCATGGTGGGTCCCGGAATGGGCGGTACTCCCCCCGTGACCACCCGGAACGGCTCGCCGCCGGTGTGGGCCTCGACGGTGGCGATGGGGTGGTTCCGGTCTGGCAGGGGGGTGGTCATGTCGGCGAATATACGGAAACCCGGCGAGGAGGGGAGGGCCGCAGGCCAAATCGGGCGCCTCCCCCTATCTTGTCCGCATTCCACTTTTTTCCCGGGAGCGAGCGGTGCGAACTGTCATGTTGTGTGCGGTGCTGGCCGTCGTCGGATGTGACAAGAAGGCGGCGGACACGCCGGACGCGGGGGCGGCCCAAGGCGCGCCGGCCGCCGCGCCGGCCTCGACGATCGAGACGACCACCTTCGACCCCAGCCTGGGCGTCGACCTGGCCACCATGACCAAGATGCCCAACGGTCTCTACTACAAGGATCTGGTGGTCGGAACCGGGACCCTGGCGGAAGTGGGCAAGTCCGTCACCGCCAAGTACGCCGGCATGTTCCCCGACGCGAAGGGCTTCGATCAGGGGGAGTACACCTTCCCCGCGGGCGGCGGCCAGGTCATTCGCGGCTGGGATGAGGGAATTCCCGGCATGAGGGTTGGCGGGAAGCGCCTGCTGGTCATCCCGTCGGAGCTGGGGTATGGCGCCAACGGCAGCGGGCCCATTCCGCCCAACGCCGTGCTGGTCTTCAACGTCGAAGTACTCGACGTCAAGTAACGGATTCCCGGGCCGGCGGCGGCTCAGCCGCCGGCCTTGGCCCGCCACGCCGTCAGGATCTGGGCCTCCCGCTCAGCGGTCAGGCCCGCCCGGAGCTTCGTCCGCCGCTGTTCCGGCAGCGTCTTGAACCACGCCAACGTGTCCCGCACGGTCTCGGCCAGCGGTCGGTAGGTCAGACCGGCGGCCACGGCCCGCTCCACCTTCACGTTGAGCACGTGCTGCGACGCGGACCCGGGCGGCATCCACAGGGGCAGGTCGCTCCAGGGAGCCGCCTTTTCCTGGGCCAGGAAGTCGGCCGGCACCCAGGTGAACCGAACCTCGGTGTCGCCGCTCACCGCCGCCCGCATTCCATAGAGCATCTCGCCAAACGAAAGCCGGGCCCGCGGACCCGTGGCGTTGAAGGCCCCCGGCGTCCCCGTTTCCGCCATCCGGATGACCCACTCGGACAGGTCGCGACCGTCGATGATCTGGGCCGGGTCGGTGGGATTGCCCGGGGCCAGGACCTCGCCGCCCCGCTCGACCCGGGTGGCCCAGTAGGTAAAGCGGTCGAAGTCGTCGCGC
>JAEUJH010000089.1 GCA_016794825.1 Gemmatimonadota bacterium | reverse complement strand
CCGGGCCCCGGCCGGGATCCGACAGCTCCCGACGCAACTGATCCGGCTGCCGGTCACGACCACGGTGCCGTTCACCACCCGCTTCTGGTCGAGCGTGATGATCCGGGCGTTGGTGAACGCCGCGCTGCCCTGCGGGATGTCGCGGGGCACCGCCAGCCGGATCGTCACCGTGTCGGCCCGCTTGGTGTCGACCGAGTAGGCGACGTAGCGATCCGCGCTTCCGAACTCGACGGTGGTGTTGTCACGCCACCGCGGGAAGAGGCCGCCTTCCTTGGAAAGCTTGGTGGTCGGCAGCTTGCCGCGGGCCCGGTCGATCCGGATCGGGGCCCCACCGCTCCCGGCGTAGGGGAACGGGGTGACCCAGACGTTGTCGGCCTCCTGGAACGCGATCCACTTTCCGTCCGGCGACGTCACCACCTCGTCGGCGAAGGGGAACGTGAGGTGCGCCCGCCGATCGAGCCCGTCGGGCCGGATCGAGTAGAACGTCGTTTCGAGACCGTTGGCCGCGATGGTCAGGTGGGGATAGAAGATCCGCCCGTCGGGACCCCAGGTCGGTCGGACGATCTGGTTGCGGATGTTGTTGAACGCGCTCGGCGAGGTCCCGTCCGGCGACCCGGTGACCCGGACCACGAACGTGGCGGGGCCGCCCGTGGCCGGCACCGTGACCAAGTCCCAGAAGGCGTTCCACACCACGCCCCGGCCCCGGCGGCTCTCGCCCGCGCCGCGGGCCAGCACCAGTGCCCGTCCGTCCCCGCTCCAGGCCGGGTTGATGTACTCGGCCGGCTCCCGGGTCAGCTGCTCCGGATTGCCGCCAGCGGCGGGAACCCGGTACAGGTGCCCCGCGATCGAGTCGGTCCAGCTGGTGAACGCGAGCCACTGCCCGTCCGGGCTCCAGGCGGGAGCGTACTCGAAGGGCTCGAACGACGCCGGGGTGACGCGCCGGGGCGTGCCGTTAGGCAGATCCATGACCCAGATCCGGCCGACCGCCTGGAACGCGAGCCGCCGCCCGTCGGGCGAGGCGGTCTGCCAGCGGGTAAACCGGGTCTGGAACGGGTCGTCGGTGATCCGGGTCTGGGTGTTGGCCAGCTCCGAGATGGTTCGCTGGACCGGGGCCTTGAAGGCGATGGTGCTGACCCGCCCCGAGGCGACGTCGAGCCGGCGGAGCTGACCGCCCTGGGTGACGACGATGGTCCGCCCGTCCGCGCCCCACGAGTAGCCGGGGAAGGGCCGGAGGACCTTGCCGCCCTCGACCATGTCCTGCTCGACCGGATCCATGGCCAGGCGCTCGGCGCCAGTCTCGAGATTCCGGAGCCAGAGCGCCGAGCGGGGCCCGAACCGGTGACCGCGCCAGGAAATGGTGCCATCGGGAATCCGACGGACGAAGGCGAGCCACTTGCCGTCGGGCGACACCTCGGGCGCCGCCATGCCGCCGCTCGAGGTCTGGACCTGCTGCGACTGTTCGCCGAACGAGATCGCCGCGATCTCGCCGGTCCGGAGGTCGACCCGCCGAACCTGGGCCGATCCGCCGGGGAAATCCGGGCGGCCGCCGTACCCGGGCTGCCACGACCCGGCCGAAGCCTGGAAGTAGACGAACCGGCCGTCGCGCGACGCCGAAGGCCAGGTGGCGCCGGGTTGATTCCGGCTCGAGACCAGTTCGACGCCGGTGCCGCCATCCTTGTGGTACATCCAGAGGCCACTCTGGCCGGGCTGCCCGCCCGCCGGCATCCCCTGCCTGACGACGATGATGTACTGGCCGTCCGCCGACCACGCCGGCATCGAGAC
>JAEUJH010000039.1 GCA_016794825.1 Gemmatimonadota bacterium | reverse complement strand
CAGCTTGCTGGCCGGTTCGAGCCACCCGAACGCCTCGATCCCGCGGGCCTCGTAATGGTCCCGATAGTCGCGCTGGAACAGGAACGCCGACCAGCCGGCCTCGCCCTTGGCCAGGGGCTGATCCTCGATCGACAGGATCTGCCGATACCCCCGGGCGCCGAACCCGAACCAGCGGCGACTCCCGCCGCCCCGCCATTCGGTGCCCGCGGTGAATCCGACGTCGTCGCGGAGCTTGGTCCGGTCGGACGTCGGCCGGACGATGGCCCGGAGGTCCACTCGGGCATCGGCGGGCGCATCGCCCTCGGTCTGGAACGAGGCACCGACCACGATCGGCAGGCCCTCGACCCGGTTGTAGGTCCGCCCGGTTTCGAGGTTGAGGCTGGTCTTGATCGATCCGGTCTGGAACGAGGTCCGGGCGGCCGCGAGTTCACCGAGCGGACGGCGCCGCTCCCGGATCGCCAGGAGGCCGTTGGGCATCCGGGTCACCGGCGCGATCGGCTCGTAGACCGTTGCCTCGCCCTGATGGGTGCCGCCCTCCCGGACGTCGATCCGGCCCCCCGCCACGATGGCCGGCCCGACGACGGCCCCGCCCGGGCCGACGATCAGATCGCCATTGATGACCGTGACGGCCCCCTCGATCCGGCCGAGCACCCGCAGCGACCCGCGGTACACCGCGATCCGCCCCCGGTGGCTCGAGCCGGCCGGCAGGGTAAAGCTCCCCGCGATCCGGGTAGTCAGGCTGTCGTTGTAAATCGCGATCAGCTGGCGGACCACCTCGGGCGCCAACTGCCCCACGTCCAGGCTGTCGTCGGGGAGGTCGGGGCGAATCACCACGACGCTGTCCTGGGCGGACGCCGTCGCGGCCCCGGCCGTTGCCAGCGCCAGTGCCACCAGGGCCCGCCGGGGCCAGCCCGCCAGCGTCATGACAGTCCCAGCCTTTTCATCCGCCGGTACAGGTTGGCCCGGTCGGTCTGCAGGGCCCGAGCGGCCTCGGCCACGTTCCCACCGGCCCGGCCAAGGGCCTCGCGAACCAGGGCCCGTTCGTAGTCGTCCAGCAGATTCGACAGCGACCGGCCCTGCAGGTCCGCCAGCGTCGCCACCGGCATTTCGCCGGTCGTCGGGCCGTCGGCGCGGCCGCTCGCTCGCGGCAGGACCTGGCGGACCGAAGCGGCGTCGACCTCGGGGCCGCCGATGATGGCCAGCCGTTCGATCACGTTGGCCAGCTCCCGCACGTTGCCCGGCCAGTCGTAGGATGCGAGCAGGGCGAGGGCCTCGGACGTGAAAACCGGTGCCTGGTGGGCCCGGAGTCGGCTGGCCAGGTGGGCCACCAGCGCCGGGAGGTCGTCGAGCCGGTGCCGGAGAGGCGGCAGCTCGATCGGGAACACGTTGAGCCGGAAGTACAGGTCCTCCCGGAAGGTCCCGGCGTTGACCGCCTGGTCGAGGCGCTGATTCGTGGCCGCCACCACCCGGACGTCGACCCGTTGGATCCGCTCGGCGCCAAGCCGCTGGATCTCCCCGGTCTCGAGCACACGGAGCAGCTTGGCCTGGGCTTCCAGGTTGAGGTCGCCGACTTCGTCGAGGAACAGCGTCCCGCCGTCCGCCAGTTCGAACCGGCCCATCCGCCGGTCGACCGCCCCGGTAAACGCGCCCCGTTCGTGGCCGAACATCTCGCTCTCGACCAAGTCCCTGGGGATGGCGGCGCAGTTAACCGAGACGATCGGCTTGGCCGAGCGCCGGCTGGCGGCGTGGATCGCGTTGGCCACCAGTTCCTTGCCGGTGCCCGACTCGCCGTAGATGAGGACCCGGGCCTCGGTCGGCGCGACCTGGGCAATCGCCGCCCGGACTCGCTGGATCTCGGCCGTCGTCCCGACGAGTTCCGCCTTGGGCCGGATCAGCTGCGACTTGAGGGCCCGGTTCTCGGCCTGGGTCCGGGTCAGCTCGAGCGCGGAGCGGAGCGTGACCAGCACGGCCTCGGGGGTCAGCGGCTTTTCCAGGAACTGGAAGGCCCCGTGCTTGATGGCGCGGACGGCGTCGGTCAGCTGCGCCTTGCCGCTCATCATGATCACGGGAGTCGCCCCGTCGCGTTCCCGGATGGTCTCCAGGGTCGCGATCCCGTCCGGCCCCGGAGGCATCATCAGGTCGAGCAGGATCGCGTCCGGACGGACCTCGTCGAGGGCCAGGATGGCGGCGTTGCCGTTCGGCGCCTCCGCCACGTCGAAGCCTTCGGACTTGAGCAGCGCCCCCAGCATTCGCCGGATGTTCGCTTCGTCGTCCACGATCAGAATGCGAGACGTCATCGCCAGTTCCTCCGCCGCTCCGTAAGGCGGCGTTCCACGAACGGTCGGTCAGGCGGTCGGCTCCGAGCGCTTTCGGGGACCAGCGGCAGCCAGATACCGAACGTGGCTCCGCCCCCCGGGGTCTCGGTTACCTCGATGCTCCCCTGGTGGAGATCGACCGCCTGCTTCACGATGGCCAGGCCCAGGCCGGTACCGTCGGCCTTGTCAGTAAAGTACGGTTCGAAGATCCGGCTCCGTTTCGCCGGCTCGATGCCTGGACCCTGGTCGGAGATGGACACCCTGACACCGGTTTGCCAGGGACGAATCGTCACGTCGAGCCGCCCCCGGCCCAGCATCGCCTCGGCCGCGTTCCGGAGCACGTTGGCAAAGGCCCGGCGCAGGGAGTCGTAGTGCCCGGTCACGTGGGGGGTGCCCGCCTCCACTTGGAGGTGGGCGTCGATCTCGGCCGGCAGCGAGGTCCGGGTCAGCTCGCCGAGCAACTCGCCCAGGTCCACTTCGGCCGGCGGCCCTTCGGGCAATCGGCCCAGATTGGCAAAGTCCCGCGCCAGTTGCTCGAGCCGCACCGATTCGGCCCGCAGCACCTCGAGCGCTTCCTCCTGGTCCTTGGTGGCCGTGCCGGCCAGGGACGAGACCGCGAACCGGATCGGGGTGAGCGGGTTCTTCATCTCGTGCGCCACCCGCCTGGCCACCTCCCGGAAGGCCCGGAGCCGCTCCGACTCGAGTTCGGCGCGTCGGGCCTGGGTGAGCCCCGCGGCCATTTCCCGCATCGCTGTCCGGAGCGACTCGAACTCGGGGGCGCCCCCTCGGGGCGGGTCGTCCGGCAGGGCTTCGCCGCGCTGGATGTTGCCGGCCCAGCCGACCAATTCGGTGATCGGTGAACTCAGCTGCGCCGTCAGGTTCCGGCCCAGCACGATTGCCAGGAAGAAGAGCACCGACCCGACGACGGCAAGGAACAGCGCCAGCCCGGTGGTGAGGCGGCTCTTGTAGACCTCGGCCCGGCGGGAAATGGCCAGGGCCTGGCTGACCCGGTCGCGATGGGCCTCGAGGGCCACCTTCTCGGGTTGGGTGAGCTTGGTCGTGTCGATGGTGGTCAGCAGGTCCTTCACCGACTTCCGGAGCGGGTTGACCACGACCTGGGCCGCCTTGGCCGGGTTGTTGGTCAGCACGCTGTACGCCCAGCCCAGCAACGCCACCGCGGAGGGGAGGGCGAGCAGAAAGAGCGTCAGCGAGACTCGGCTCCGGAACGAGAGGCGCTGCATCCGGGTAAGGTAACGCGAATGGGCCAAAGCAACGCGGGCCGGTCGCTTGAGGCGCCGGCCCGCGGATTGGCAAGAGGGGGGCTTAGTGCTGCTGCTGGCGCCGGCGGCGCATCCACCCGGCGCCGGTCATCGCCACCAACCCGGTGGCCAGGAGACCCATCGTCGCCGGCTCCGGCACCGGGGTCAGCCCGCCGTCGATGTAGATCTGCTCCTGCTTGCCGCAGCCGTTCCACGGCATCCCGGTCGGGTTGGCCGCCTGGCAGCGGTTCAGCGCCACGTCGGTCAGGATGTAGGCGTTGTTGTAGTAGTACTTGGTGTAGTTGGTGCTGGCCTGCGTCCGCCAGTAGTTCAGCTTGGTCAGGTTGGCCCCGGTAAAGTTCGACCCGAAGCCCGAGGTCAGGCTCCAGATCGCGGCGTGGATGTAGCCCCACTCGCTGGTCGCCTGGGTCTTGAACTGCGACGCCAGCCAGGCCGCCTGCCGGTAGACGTTGGGCTGATTGGCGAGCTGGCCGAACCGGGTGTTGCCCAGGTTGGCGCCGACGCCCAGACCAGTCACGTTGACCGTGAACTGGTTGCCCGACGAGATGTGGTTCACGAAGTCGACGCACCAGATGTCGACGTTCTTCCCGTTCAGGACGCCCTTATAGGTCCCGACCGAGACCCCCCAGGCGTAAACGCTGCTGCCCTGAAGGAACTTGAACGTTCCCGTCTGGGCCATCGCCGGAGTCGCGGCGAGTACACTGAGGGTGGCAACCTTCGCGAGGAATCTCATGTCCGGACACCGTTGCTGGTTTGAATGAGAGCGACTTACCTGCCGTTCATCTAAGCAGGGTGCATGCCACCAGGTGTCGACAATGTTGTCAGCTTGGTTTTTGTCGGTATGATGGCATTAAGTCATTGTGTGACAATTTGTTACGTTTGTAATTCCAGGCCGTTTCAAGGGCCCTTTCCAGCCCCGGAACTCCGGCCTGTGTTGATGGATCGCAACAACGATCCAACCGGCCCTGTGGCGCGGGCATGCCCCATGCGTGCATGATCCTGCACGGTCGGGACCCCGGAGGCGGCTTCGAACCCCGCTTGCCTCCCGGTGGCACCCGACCTGCATCGGCCATTCGTGCCCCAATCCGGGTCCGTTCATCTCAGGCTTGGGTCCGGGTCATCGAACCAATCAGGGGAACATGTCCTCATGATGTATCGCACCAACCGGGTGCTCACGGTCGCCCTCGGCATCGCCGGACTGCTGTTGTCCGGGGTGTCGGCTGTCACCCACGCCCAGAGCCTCACCGCCGGCGCCATCCGCGGGACCATCCGCACCGGCGCCGGTGAACCGGTCATCGGCGCTCAGGTCACCCTGGAAGCCTCGGACGGGTCGGCCATCCGCACCGCGGAGGTCGATCCCGCCGGCGAGTTCCGTTTCGGGCTCCTCGGCCCCGGCACCTACCGGGTTCTCGCCGAACAGGTCGGATTTCAGCCCGTCCGGCGGACCACGGTCATGGTCAGCGCGGGGCGGACCACCACGCTGGCCATCCTGCTGGAGCGGCGCCCGCCGCCGATCACCTCGGTTACCGACATCGGCGACCCGGCTGGTCCGGCTGGCGGCTCGCTCGCGCGGGTCATTCAGGCCCGCGAACTGACCTCTCTCGACGTCGGGCGCGACCTCGCTTCGGCCACCAGGGGCGTCTCTGAAGTCATCACGCCGGACATCGGGGGTTCGGGCTTTGCCGTCGGTGCCGCGGGGCGGTCGGCGGATGCCAGCCGTCTGTTCATTGATGGGGTTCCGGTGCCGCTGTGGCGGCATCCCGGGATTCGCGGTCTCGCGGCCGCGAGCCCGCTCTTTCAGCGGCGCGGGCTCGATCAGGCGCAGCTCGTCTCCGTCCCGGCCGACGCGGAGTGGCGAGGGACGGCCGGCGTGCTCCTCGACGGCCAGTCGCGCCGGGGCAGCAACAAGGTCCGCTTCGAGCCGTACCTGGCCGCCTCCGGCGCCCGGTTCGGTGGGCTCACCGAGCAGAATCCCGCCGACAGCGCCGCCAATTCCTTCGACGGCGGCTTCGTATTGAGCGGGGCGCTCGTTCCGGACACCGCGCACTTCGTGATCCGGGCCGACTTCCAATCGCTCAAGACCCCGTCCGCGTTCCCGTGGGAACACGACGAGGCGGTATATCGGGGAACCGCGGGCTCGCTCCGCGCCCTGCTTCCGCAGATCGCCGCCGACAGCTTCGGCGCCACCGTCAATGCGTCGGCCGCGCCGCTGGTGCGGACCTGGCGGGGTGGGAGCGGCTCGGGCAACCTGACCTGGCAGCTGTCGCCTCGGAACCTGGTGGCCGCTCGGGTCGGGTTTTCGACCTGGAAGGAGACCGGACCGGATCTGGCGATCGACGCCGGCAACGAAGCCGGCGCCGTCCACCGCGGCCGCGACCTCGGCGGCGCCCTGGCGCTGACCACCACCGGCGCCGCGCTGGCGAACGAGCTCCGGATCGGGGTCGCCGTGTCCCGCCGCGAGTGGCTCGGCTCCACCATCGCGACCAGCTACCTCGCGGCCAACGGCATCCGGTTCGGCGGCGTTCCCGCGCTGCCGGCCGAGTTCGAGCAGCGGGTGTTCAGCATCTCGGACGCGCTCCAGCTGACCCGCGGCCGGCACAACTTCAAACTCGGTTTCAGCATCGACGCCGCCAGCCACGATCAGGACTTCCGGTATGGCAGCGCCGGCGTGTTCACCTTCGGCGGCCTCGATCAGTTCGGGGCGGGGCGCGGGTTCTTCTTCGGGACGACCGGCGCCGAGTTGCCGGCCCGGTTCAAGACCACCGACTTCGGCGTCTTCGTTCAGGACGCGTTCCGGGTCACCCCCGAAATCGAACTGCTCCTCGGCGTCCGCTACGAGACCCAGAAACTTCCCGAGGACGAAATCCAGCCGAGTCCCCGGTGGCTGGCGTTGTCGGGGATCGTCAGCGATTCGACCCCGCGCAAGCGGGGCGGCGTGTCGCCCCGGTTCGGATTCACCTGGGACATCCGTAATCAGGGAACCTGGGTCGTCGAAGGCGGCGCCGGTCTCCACCACACCGGCATCGATCCGCTCCTCTTCGGCGAAGCGATTCAGTACTCGTCGGGGCTTCGGGCCCGACGGGGGGTCGGCGTGTTCGACAACTGGCCGTCGTTGCCGGCCACCAGTCTCGCGCCCGACGTCGGCGCTCGGCTCACGATGTTCAGTTCGAACTATCGCTCGCCCCGGACTCTCAAGGCGGGGCTGGGCATTCGGGGCCAGCTGAGCGGGGGGCTCACCCTCCGCGTGGCCGGCGGCTACAGTCACGGCGATTACCTCCCTCGCCGCGTCGATCTGAACCGGGCCCCGGGCACCATTGCGGTGACGCAGGAAGGCCGGGCCGTCTACGGGACCCTGGTCAAGCAGGGTGGCCTGGTGGCGGCGGACCCCGGCAGCAATCGGCGCTTCGGCGAGTTCGACCTCGTCTCGGCCCTGACGCCGACCGGGTTCAGCGACCACTATGAGGTCACCGCCTCGCTCGAGCGGCAGGTCAGCCGGGCGTTGTCATTCCTGGCCTCCTACACCTACTCCAAGACGCGCGACAACCTGGTCGGGCTCCTCGCGATCGATCCCGCCGACCAGCTCTCGCCGTTCCCGGACAAGCTGAATGGGGCGGACTGGGACGAGGGACGCTCCGATCTCGACGTGCCCCATCGGCTGGCCGCCGGAGCCGAATACCGGAGCGGCGGTCGGATGCCGATTACGCTCTCGGCTCGGTATCGGTGGCGCAGTGGCCTTCCGTTCACGCCCGGCTTCCAGCCCGGCGTCGACATCAACGGCGACGGCGGGGCCGGCAACGATCCGGCCTTCGTCGACGCCGGCGTCGCGGGCGTCCAGAACGTCCTGGGCCAGGTCACTTGCGACCTCGCCCTGAACGCGTTCGCCGTCCGGAACAGCTGCCGGATGGACCCGGCGCATGGGCTCGACGTCGGCCTCCGGATCGGCTTGCCGATGGGAGCCATGGGGGCCCGACTGATGGTCACCGTCGACGCCTTCAACGTGATTTCCTCGAAGCAGGGTGTCGTCGATCGTGCCCTCTTCTCGGTCGATCCCGCCGGCGCGCTGGTCAGTTCCGGCGCTCGAACCGTCACCGTGCCCCTGATCGCCAATTCGTCCTTCGGCACCCTCGCGAGCCGGCGCGGCGACCCGCGCCTGATTCGCCTTGGCCTTGGAATCGAGTACTGACATGGCTTCCCATTCGATCAGACCGTTCGTTCTGGCCGCCGTCCTCGGCGCCGGCCTGCTGGCGGCGTGCGACAACGCCGGCAGCGATCTTGGCGTCACGGTTGAGAGCAACGGCGCCGTGGCCGTCCTGGTCTACCTCGACCGCGACGGATCACGGACCGCCACCGCGCTCGACACCGTCTATCGGAACGCCCGGGTCGCGCTGCTCCTCCGGGGCGGGCGCGACACCATTCAGGCGCGGACGACCGACGCCAACGGCGTCGTCCGGTTCCCCGACGTGGCGCTCGGTCAATACCGGATCATCGTCGACAGCGCGAGCGTCGGCGACAGCATCAAGGTGCAGGATGTCGACTCGGCGGCCGGGTTCCACGTGACCATCGGCGACACGGTGCCGATCGTGGCCCGCCTCGGTTACCCCGAGGTGTCGATCCGGCAGGCCCGCACGATGCAGCTCGGCCGGCGGGTGTTCATCCGCGGCGTCATCCTGGCGGGCGTCCAGTCGTTCCGGGATACCACGTCCCACATCACCGACAGCTCCGGGTTCCTCCGCCTGACCCGCGTCAGCCTCCGCGCCGGTTTGACCGGCAACAGTCCCGGCGACAGCGTCAGCGTCCTGGGCGTGACGTCGGCCCGGCTCGGACTCCCGACGCTCGACAACGCCAACGTGGCCCGGTTCGGGACCCGGCCGGCGCCGATCCCGATCGCGATCGGGACCGGCACCGCCGCCACGGCGTCGAACGGAACTCTCGATGCCGCCCTGATCCAGGTGACCGGCGCCATCATCAGTGACACCAGCACGATCGCCCCGGACTTCCGGGTCCAGGCGAGCGACGGCTCCGGGTCGATCGAGGTCATCCTCGACGGCAACATCAACTTCGTCCGGTCCAACTTCCGGCCGAATCGATCGATGAACGTTCGGGGTGTCCTCGTGCCCGACGGCCAGGGCAAGTGGCAGCTCAAGCCGCGGGACCTGGGAGACGTGATCTTCAATTGACGGCGTCGCACCTCTTCTCGATCGACGTCGAGGAGCACTTTCAGGTCAGCGCCTTCGAGCGCTACGTGGACCGAGGGTCATGGCCGGAGCACGAGAGCCGGGTGGTGGCCAACACCGACCGGCTGCTCGAGCTCCTGGCCCGCCACTCGGCCAGGGCCACCTGCTTCATCGTCGGGTGGGTCGCCGAGCGCCACCCCGACCTGGTGCGACGGATCGCCGCGGCGGGCCATGAGGTGGCCTCCCACAGCTACTGGCATCGGCGGGTCACGACCCTGACGCCGGAGGAGTTCCGCGACGAGATCCGGTCGTCGAAGGCCATCCTCGAGGACATCGTCGGCACCGCCGTCGTCGGATTCCGGGCGCCCAGCTATTCGATCGTGCCCGGCCTCGAGTGGGCCTTCGACCTCCTGCTCGAGGAGGGCTACCAGTACGACTCGTCGCTCTTTCCGATCGCCCGGCGCGGCTACGGCTGGCCCGACGCCCCCCTCGATCCGCACCGGATCCGCCGCGCCGCGGGAGAACTGCTCGAGATCCCGATGACCGTCTGGCCGGTCGGCCCGTTCAAGGTGCCGGCGGCGGGCGGGGGCTACTTTCGCCAGTTCCCGTTCTGGGTCACCGAACGCGCGTTCGCGGCGCGGGAACGCGCCGGCAAGGCCGGGATGTTCTACATCCACCCCTGGGAAGTCGATCCCGACCAGCCCCGCGTGGCCGTCGACCGGCTCACCCGGATTCGTCACTACCGCGGACTCGATCGGGTCGCCCCCGACCTCGACCGGCTCCTTGCCCGGTTCCGCTTCACCTCGGTGGCCGACTGGCTCGCCACGGGGGGCGCATGAGCCAGTGGTCGATCGCCCCGGTGGCGTCCGCCGCCGAATGGGACGCGTTCGCGGAGCGCCAGCCGGGGTTCACCCACTTCCACCGGATCGGCTGGCGCGACGTCATCGGCCGGGCGTTCGGGCATGAGTGCCTCTACCTCGAGGCGCGGTCGCCCGCCGGCGCTCTCGGCGGGGTCCTGCCGCTCGTGCGGGTCCGCAGTGCCCTGTTCGGGCACTACCTGGTGTCGATGCCGTTCCTCAACTACGGCGGACCGTTAGGCGACCCTGGCGCCGTCCGCGCCCTCGCCGACGGGGCGGCGGCCCGGGCGGCAGCCGACGGCGCCAAGCTGCTGGAACTGCGGAGCGAAGTCGAACTCCCGCTCGACCTCCCGGTGTCCCACCGGAAGATCACCGTGCTCCTCGACCTGGCCGCCGACCGCGACGGGCTCTGGAAGGGATTCTCCTCGAAGCTCCGCAGTCAGATTCGGAAGCCCCAGAAGGAGGGGGTCGAGGTCCGCTTCGGGGCCGATCAGGTCGACCCGTTCTTCCAGGTGTTCGCCCGCCACATGCGGGACCTCGGGACTCCGGTGCTTCCCCGCCGCTGGTTTGCCGAGATCGCCGCCCGCTTCGGCGACCAGGTCTGGTTCGCCGCCGCCTGGCATCAGGGGCGCCCGGTGGCCGGGGGCGTGGCGTTCCGATGGAACGACGAGATCGAGATCACCTGGGCGTCCTCGCTGGTCGAAGCCAACAAGATCGCGCCCAACATGCTGCTCTACTGCGCCATGATGGAGCGGGGCATTGCCGAGGGGGCCCGGACCTTCAACTTCGGCCGGTGTACCCCGGGCTCCGGCACCCATCGGTTCAAGAGCCAGTGGGGTGGGCGGGACCAGCCGTTATGGTGGTATCAGTGGACCCCGGGGGGCCGGGCGGCCAGCACGCCGTCGCCGGACCAGGGGGCGTTCTCGTGGGGTCCCCGGGTGTGGCAGCGGTTGCCCCTCCCGGTGGCAAATGCCATCGGACCCCGGATCGTCCGCTACTTGCCCTGAGAGACCGGGCGGGTGGCCTTGAGGGATCGGCCGATCAGGAACAGGACCAGCGCGTAGAGGAGGAACTTGAGCGAGGCTTGGACGACGCCGGCGTCGCCGATGGCCCGTTCTTCCGGCTTGGCTCCCGACCGCATCGCGAAGCTGTCGATCAGGAACACGATCCAGATCGCCAGCAGCAGACCGGCCACGAGTTGCGCGGCGAGCGCCAGCCGTTTGGTGAGGTTCGGACGCTCGAGGTACCAGGCCGCGAGGGCCGCCGCGAACACTCCGACGACCGGGATGGCGAGGTACCCGGCCAGCGCGGCCGAGGAGGTGTACCGCCAACCGGCGATCGTCGGGCTGAGGGGCTGGATCGCCCCGATGAAGTCGATGACCGAACTCACCACCGTGAAGGCGCCGAACCCGAGGGCCGCCAGGGCAATCAGACGGTACGGCTTGGATTCAGCGGTCGCGTGGCTCGGTACGGCGTCGCCCATCGAGAGCTTCCTTGCGGCTGGCGGTAATGCTCAAAGTTAGCACCGAGCCGCCCGGCCCGGCCAATGCCCGGGCTGCACGAGTCGTGCCGCCGCTGGCATCGGACTTGCCCCTCTGGCGGGGCTTCCAGTGGTCCCAAGGAATGGAGATCGCCCCGTGCCTCGCGTGATGCCCCCGGCCTGGTCACCCGTCGCCCTGCGCACCCTCGGGTCCGCGGTGGCGGGGTTGGCGCGGCCCGGTCGGGCCGGGGCGGACCTCGCGGCTCGGCTCTCCGCCACGTTCGGCGCCACGACCGTCACCGGAACCGATTGCGGAACCACGGCCCTTCGGCTGGCGCTCGCGGCGGCGCGGTCCGGCACCCGGACCGCGGTGGCGCTTCCCGCCTGGGGCTGTTTCGACCTTGCCACCGCCGCCGCCGGCGCTGGGGTTCCGGTCCGGCTCTACGACATCGATCCGGCCACGCTGGGGCCGGACTGGCCCTCGTTGGAACGGGCCATCGCCGGCGGCGTCGCGGCGGTGGTCGTCGTCCACCCGTTCGGCCTCGCCGTCGACGTCGAGCGAGCCCGGACGCTCGCGCGGGCGGGCGGCGCGGTCCTGATCGAGGACGCGGCCCAGGGTGCCGGCGCGTCCCTTCAGGGTCGCCTCGTCGGGTCCTTCGGCGATTGGTCGGTTCTGAGCTTCGGGCGCGGCAAGGGGCTCACCGGGGGTGGGGGGGGCGCGCTGCTGGCGCGGGGCCCCGTGGCCGAACGACCGGTCGATGCGCCCGCTGGAGGCTCGTTAGGCGTGAAGTCGCTTCTGCTCCTGGCGGCCATGGTGGTCGCCAGTCGACCCGCGGTGTACGGGGTGCTCGCGTCGCTGCCGTTCCTCGGCCTTGGCGAGACGCCGTACCATCCGCCCCACCCGCCCGCCGGGCTCCCGGGCCCCTCCGCCGGGGCGGTACTCGACACCCTGACGCGGCTGGACCGGGCGGCCGAGGCGCGCCGGGCGCTGGCGGAGCGGCTCGCGGCAAGAGCCCGGGCGTTGGTGTCGGGCAGCGTCCCCGAGGTTCTCGCCGGCAGCCGGCCCTCGTACCTTCGGCTTCCGGTCGTGCTGCCGGAAGGCCGGTCCGCCGGGCCAGCCGCGGCGCGGCTCGGGATCATGCCCGGATATCCGAAGGCCCTCGTCGACCTCGAGGGATTCGTCGCCCGGGTCGAGAACCGGGCCGACGACTTTCCGGGCGCGCGCCAGCTGGCGCGCCGGTTGGTGACGCTGCCGACTCATCGGTGGGTCGGCCGAGGCGACGAGCTGGCGTTGGAGCACTGGCTGGAGCACACCTTGGGAGTGACGCGCTGATGTGCGGATTGACGGGTTTCTTTACCGCGGCCGACCGGACCCGGGACACCATGACCGCCGCCGTCGAGCGGATGACGGCGACCATCGTCCACCGTGGTCCTGACGACGCCGGCACGTTCGTCGAGGAAAACGCGGGCGTGGCCCTCGGTTTCCGGCGGCTGGCCATCGTCGACCTGTCGCCGCTCGGACATCAGCCGATGGACTCCGCCTCCGGCCGCTTTACCATGGCCTTCAACGGAGAGTTCTACAACCACGCCGACCTCCGGGCGCAGCTCGCGGCCGCCGGCGCCACCTTCCGGGGCACGTCCGATACCGAGACGATCCTCGCCGGGTTCGAGGCCTGGGGCATCAAGGCCACGATCGAGCGCTGCGTCGGGATGTTCGCCTTCGGGGTCTGGGATCGCGAGCGCCGCGAGTTGACCCTCGGTCGCGACCGGCTCGGCAAGAAGCCGCTGTTCGTCTACGCCGAACCCGGCCTGGTGTCGTTCGGATCCGAACTCAAGACCCTCCGGGCCGGACCGGCCTTCGCCGCCGAACTCGATCGGACCGCCCTGGTCGAGTACCTCCGCTATCTCTACGTCCCGGCGCCTCGCTCGATCTACCGGAACGTGATCAAGCTGCCGCCGGGCACCCTTCTGACGCTGCGCGATCCGCGGGCACCGCTGCCGGCCCCGGAGCCCTACTGGTCCATGGCCGACGTGGCCACGCGGGGCACCCGCGACCTGTTCGACGGCTCCGACGACGAGGCCATCGCCGCCTTCGAGACCCTGCTCACCGACGCCGTGGCCATCCGGATGGTCGCCGACGTGCCGGTCGGGGCGCTCCTGTCCGGCGGGATCGATTCCTCGGCGGTGGTGGCGCTGATGCAGTCCGTGTCGGCCCGGCCGGTCAAGACCTACACCATCGGGTTCGAGGAACGGGCCTACGACGAGGCCCACCACGCCGAGGCCGTGGCTCGTCACATCGGCACCGACCACACGACGCTCCGTCTCACCGGTGCCGACGCGTTGGCGCTGGTCCCCCGGCTCCCCGATTGGTTCGATGAGCCGTTGGCCGATCCGTCACAGCTCCCGACCTACCTCGTCTGCCAGCTCGCCCGACGCGAGGTGATCGTCGCGCTCACCGGCGACGGCGGCGACGAGCTGCTGGCCGGGTACAACCGGTACTTGATCGGACGCCGGCTCCTCGGCGCCGTGGCCCGGGTCCCCCGACCCCTGCGCGCGGCGGTGGGCGCGGTGGCCGGCCTGGCCGGTGGCCGGGGTGGCGACCTCCGGTCGCGCGCCGGTCGGATCCGGAAAGCGGGACAGGTCCTCCGGGCTCCCTCGGTGGGGGCTGCCTATCGATCGCTGCTGTCGGCGTGGCAGGATCCGGGCGAGCTGGTGCCCGGTCAGCCGGAGCCGCCCGGGCCGTTCATCGAGACCATCGAGCGGTCGTCCCACCTCTCCATGCTGGGTCGCATCATGCTGGCGGATCAGGTGAGCTACCTGCCCGACGATCTCCTCGCCAAGATCGACCGGGCCAGCATGGCGGTGAGCCTCGAGTCCCGCGCCCCGATCCTCGACCATCGCGTCGCGGAACTGTGCTGGCGGATGCCCGATCGCTTCAAGATTCGCGATGGGCAGACCAAGTGGTTGCTCCGGCAGGTGCTCCATCGCCGGGTGCCCCGGTCGCTGGTCGACCGCCCCAAGATGGGCTTCTCGGTGCCGATCTCGGCCTGGCTCCGCGGGCCCCTCAAGGGCTGGGGCGACGATCTCCTGTCGCCGGCCAGCCTCGGACGGCTCGGCTTTCTCGACGCCCCCGCCTGCCGGGCCGCGTGGGACGGCCTCCAGGCCGGACAGGAATACCGGGCACCCGCCATGTGGGCGCTCCTGGTGTTCCTCGACTGGCACGCGAAGTGGCTCGGGTGAGCCGGAGCGCCTAACGGAATTTCCAGCGGATTCGGCGGGTCACCAGGTCGCGGGCCCACCGCCACTGCATGGCCCGCCATTCGGCCGCCGGAAGGAACTCCTCGGTGCGCCGCTCGCGGAGCCAGTCGAGCAGTTCACCCACCGGCACGAACCAGCCGCCCTTGGCCGCCAGTCGAGTCAGCAGCCGCTCGGTCGTCGGATCGACCCGGCCGTCGCGGGCAAACCCCTTGCCGAGGTGGGTGGCCACGATCGAGACGCCCCCCTCCCGCTCCAGCCGATCCTGGGCCGCTTCGTCGATCAACCGATTGAATTCCCCCACGTCCTCCGCGTCCGAGGCCGAGAACCACCAGGGCGCCAGCGGCCGCCGTGGATCCCGGTACGGCATCGACGGATTGATGGGGGTCAAGTTGATGGCGTCGAAGCTCAGGTTCCGCACGTAGGTCAGCGTCTCCTGGGCCACGTCGCCCCACCACCACGGCGAACCCGGCCGGGTGCCCTGGTACCAGTCGGGCGGTTGGCCGTTGGTCCGGGCATACAAGGCCCGCAGGATCGGCACGTCGAGCCGCTCGACACCCCAGTAGAGATTCTCCCGGTTGTACGAATGGCTCGCGTAGACGCGCGGCGGCCCCCCGAACAGGCTCCGGAACCGCTCGAGCGCCGCGATGGTCCGGGCTCGCTCGGAACTCTCCATGGTCGCCCCGTGGAAGGCGATCTCGAATCCCTGGGCGGCCAATCCCTGCACGAACTCGACGTAGGCCGGCTCGTCGAGCGTCTGGGAACTCGAGAAGTTGCGGCTGCCCTCCGGACACCCCACCGGCCAGACGGTCTTGGTCGTCCGGAAGCCGAGCTGGTGCAGCAGGCGGTAGACGGGGCCGACGTTCTCGATCGTGGCGACGTCGGTGTCGTCCATGATCGTGAACGCGAAGCGGGCACCGCCGGGGAATCGACCCGTCACGTCAGAACACGCTGTCCGCGTTCATGTCGCCGCGCGACACCCACCAGTCGCCCAGGCTGGTCGTTCCGGGAAGTTCGCGTCGGTTGTCCTTGACCAGGTACATCAGGTTGCCGGGGAACTTGAGGTAGCCGCGACGGCGGAGGACCTGAGGCAGCCGCCGATCGCTCCCGCTCACCAGCAGGGCGTCGGCTCCCATCCGGCGCGCCAGGCGCTCGGCGCCGGCCAGGAGGTCGAGTCCGTCCGCCGGCCGGGTCGGATCGAAGATCAGATCCGACAGGGTCGCGATTCGGATCCCCCGAAGCCGCGGATCGCCCTCGGCCTTGGGGCGCCGGACGTAGGCCACGCCGCGAACCCGACCACCCTCGGTCAGCCGGACCGCTTCGTACGGGTGCTCGGCGCCGATCGGATACCGGTGCGAGAGGTACTGGCCATCCCGCCAGGCCATGTTCGGAAGCGTCGGGGCGAGCGACTGCCACATCGCGTCGAGTGCCGCGGCGTCCGGAGCGCCTTCGAGCCGCTCCACGCCGGTGCGCCACGGTCCGTTGAGGCCGCTCCATCCCGCGAGCGCGGCGCGGGCGCCGTAGCCGGCCACCTCCGCCAGTCCGGGTCGCTGCGCCAGGCTCACGGCCCGCCGGGCGAACGTCGGCAGGCCGCCGAGGCCCACGGCGTCGAGATCGATCCGGCGGAGGACTCGATCGGGGCGGAGCAGGCGGAGGTAGTTGGGGACGATGCCGAGTTCGGCAAAGCCGACGGCCTTGAAAAGCCGGATCGAGGCCTGCGCCACCGTGAGCGACAGCGTCAATTCGAGTTCCCGGGATGCTTCCTTGAGCATCAGGTACCCGATCGGGCCGTTCCGGTGCTCGGGCCGCACCATGAACCCGATGAACCAGTATCCGGGGCGCGATCCCGTGGCGGTCCGGACCTGCACCGGGATGGTGGAGAGGTGGCCGAGCGCCCGGGTGCCCTGCATCAGGAGATAGGTCGGCACCTCCTCGCCCGGGGTGACCGGATTGCGGGCCGCCGCCTGGGCGCGCGCGGACGCCACCCGCGTCGGGGTCGCGTCCGCGTCCCAGATGTCGCGATAGAACTCGGTCAGCGCGTCGAGGTGCTCCGGCCGGTAGCGCGTCACGCTCACCGATCCGCCGCCCGGGGGCGGCGAATCGGCTGCTACCACGAGATCCCCCGCGCCGTGAGCATCTTCTTGATGGCGTCGACGCTGGTGACCTGGAGCGCTTCGTCCGGCGACAGCGACACCCCATAGGTCGATTCCAGCTCGACGACCAGCGTGATGTGCCCGAGCGAATCCCACTCGGGGAGATTCTGGTTCGAGGTCTGGTCGGTCACCTGGCTCGCCGCGACGCCGAATGCGCGCGCGACCAGTTCTTCGGGAGAGGTCATGGAGTAGTCCGGTTGATCCACGCGGGGAAGGCGACCCCGCCATCGCTCAGGGAGCGTTCCCACCGCTCGAGTCCGTCCACCGTCTCGGCGCGGGAAAATCCGTGTCGTTCGTAGATGTCGCGCGCCGGGACGTTCTTCTTGGTCACGATGAACTCGCCGTCGAGCCGCGTGGCTCCGCCGGCGACGGCGTCCGCCGCGATCGTGGCCATCAGTGCCGTCTCGATCCCGTACCCGATGACCCGGCAGCTCATCAGGAAACTGTCCACCGTCCAGGCCTCCGAGCCGGTCCGGGTCAGTGCCACCGCCACCAGGCCGTGGTCTCCGAATCGATCGCCGGCTTTCAGGGTGTAGCAGCGCCAGCCCGAGTCCGGCGCCGCGAACCGGCCCAGGTCGGCGGCGTCGTACCGGCGGGTCGTGACGTTGAACTGATTCGTCTTCTGGAACAGCTGCGCCACCCGGGGCAGCAACGCCTCCGAGATCGGGGCGATCGCGACGGTCACCTCGAGCGACTTGAGGTAGTCGTCGACCGAGCCGGCCGAGACCCGCTGCACCTCCCGCTGCCGATTGGCCCGGTACTGGCCGACCCGCAGCCGATCCTCCGCCGTCACGGCCAGAGTCTGGATCTGCGGCAGCGCCTCGACCGTGCTCCGATAGAGGGAGGGATCGCGGGGCATCTCGACCGTCAGGACCTGGGGCAGGAGCTGACGCATCAGTTCCCGTTCGTCCGGATTGTCGTCGATGAACACCAGGGAGTCGATCCCGATGTTCAGCTCCTCCGCGATGCTGGCCAGATTCTCCGGCTTGGGACGCCAATTGATCCGGACGGCGCTGAAGGCATCCTCCCGCAGCACCATCGACTCGTGGCCCCGGATCACTTCGAGCGCGTCGTCGGGATTGTTCTTCGAACAGACGGCCAGCAGGAGACCGCGCTGGGGCAGGGTGGCCAGGAACCGCTGGAACTCGACGTACTCGGATCCGGGTGAGGTCATCCCGAGCTTGATCCCGTGGGGACCGTCCTCACCGACGACACCGCCCCAGAGGGTGTTGTCGAGGTCGAGGACCACGCACTTCCGGGTCAGCCCCTTCTGCGGGGCCACGAACCGGACGTAGCTCCGGGCCAGTTCCGGCATCGCGGCGGGTGGGATTCGCATCCCGGCCAGGTGTCGGAGCTTCGGATTGTCGGGACCGGCTCCGCTTCGAAGCAGTACGTCGGTGACGTCCACCAGATAGGTGCGCGGCAAGGTCCGGAGGGCCGCGCCCAACTGGTCGTTCAAGCCGGCCAACCACCCCGCCCGCCCGGGCCCCTCGCGTCCCTCCATCGTGCCGAGGGGGCCCCGTTGAGCGCTGTGGAGAGTGTGCACGACGAGCGGCTTGGCCGCCCACTCGGTGAAGTGCCGGGCGGCGGTCACGATCCGGTCGATTGCCTGGGCGCCCAGGTCGATCAGGTCGGCCTCGGGCGGGCTCCCGGCCAGTTCGGGAATCAGGTCGTCGATCGACACCGACAGGAACGCGAGGTCGGGTTCGAACCGGCGCAACTGGGCGCCGGGGTCGAGCACCTCGCGGGCCCAGGTGTTGAACGGCGCGAGGTAGATCTCGGGGCTCAGGCCGATCGCGCGGCATTCGAGGTCGAGGTACGGCACGACCTGGTCGATCGTGTACGAGCTCAGGACCGCGATCCGGACCGGCTGCCCCCCGTCCGGGGCCAGGTCCTTCCGGGTTCGAAGGATGGAGGCCACCGTGCCGAGGCTCGGGTCCAGTTGCCCCAGTTCGGTCAGCAGCCGATGGGCGCCGGCGTCGTCACCGGCCTCGCGGGCCAGCTTGGTCAGGGCCCGAACGGTGGCGGCGGTTCGGCCCCGGCCGGCACCGTGTTTCCGAACCAGATCGACCAGCTTTGCCGGGCGGGCGGCTGGATCGAGGCGCTCGATCAGGGCGGCCGCGGCGGCGGGAGACAGGGCGGGCCCGAACCGTTCCAGGAGCTCGCCCAGGAGCCCAGGTTCGGTCCCGGCGGCGGTCAGCAGCAGGTCGACCAGACGGCCCCGCTCGGCCTCGGGAAGCCCCGTTACGGCTTCGGGAAGGTCGAGCGCCAGGCGGGCGGCGGCGAGGGGGTCCCGAAGGGCCAGGGCGCCCAGCAGGAGCCCGCCCGCCGGGTCGGCGTCGCGCAGGGCCTCGATCAGCCGGTCGTCCATCCGCGTATCTCTACCGTAAGTCATTACAGCGCTTTTATTTTGGGTTCTGCGTGGGGCCGGTCTGGCCCCGCCAATCCAAACCCAGTCCCGGTGTAAG
>JAEUJH010000380.1 GCA_016794825.1 Gemmatimonadota bacterium | reverse complement strand
TCGCTCCGGTGGCTCGGTTCCACCGCGGCCAGCGGATCGCCGTCGGCGCCGTAGACGGCGTCCATCGGCGTCGCGAGGTCGGAATAGGCAAACGCGTCGGTCACCACGCCGTAGACGACCCGGCCCGGCGCCTCGACCCGGACGATCGAGCCGATCCCGACCGCCGCGTCGCGCGCCGTCCAGAACAGGAACTGGTGCGGCGTGCTCGGCTTGAGTTCGGTGGCGACGACCCGGCCGATCATCGCGCCCTCAGGTGGCGTTCCACCGCGGCCACGCCGTAGAGCAACCGATCCCACCGCGGGTCGGGCCGGGAGAGCGGCGCCCGTTCGGCCAGGAGCCAGCGGGAGAGTCGATCGGCCCGGGCCGTCGGATTGGCGGTCGCGGCCACCTCGACTCGCACCAGGCCATGGAGCAGGTCCTTGCCGGCGTAAGGCCAGAGCCGGAGACCCCACGAGTGGACCGGCATCGATCGGCCGGTGGCCGGCTCGAAGACCGAGGTCCGGTGTCCTTCGGGCACGGACAGATAGGTCGACAGGTCGTCGCCGCCGAACGGAAGCGTGGCGTGACTCTTGGAGACGCCGATCGCGTGCGGATCGGTGGCCCACTGGTCTTCGTCGGGGAGAACGCCGTCGACCACCAGCCAGCAGTCCGGATGGCTCCGGCGGAACCGCTGACCGACCGAGCGCTCCAGGGCGGAGCGTCGATCGTCGATGGCCCGGTGGGCAAACTCGAGTTCCTTGAGCGGATGGAGCCGGCCTTCGCCCCGCGCCTCGACCCGATCGAAGCCGTCGACCAGCGGCGCCACGACCTCGAGCGCCTCCGGCCGGCCAACCAGGATCCGCCGTTCCTCGCGGGTAATGGTCCGGAACTCACCGCCGGTCCGGAGCCGGACCGCGGCCGCCACCACCCCGGCCACCACCGGCGAGGTGTCGAGGTAGGACACGATCTCGTAGCGCTGGGTCCCGTCGAGAAACGCCACCGGCTCGGTCAGCGGCTCCGCGCCACCGACCGCCCGGACGGCCAGGCCCGCCCCTTCCACCACCTTCGACGCCGCGAGGCGGTAGTCATCGGGGCGGCCCTCGACCGCCGGGGGCATCGTCGAGGCGGCGGTTGCTCCCCCGACGCCGGCCAGCGCCCGGCGGACCCGATCGAAGACCAGCCTGGTGCTCACCCCACGCCCGATTCGAACTCGGCAAAGCACCGCATGATCCGGTCGACGCCCTTCTCGATGTCCTTGTCGGACGCGGCGTACGAGAGCCGAACCCAGCGATCGTCGCCGAAGGCCGCGCCGGGCACCAGCGCCACCCCGTGTTCGCCGAGGAGCCGCTCGCAGAACCGCGAGCCGGTCAGGGCTCCCTTCGGCCCGACACCGTCCACCCGGAAGAACAGGTAGAACGCGCCGTGCGGCTCGACGAACTCGACGCCAGGCGCCTCGGCCCGGAACCGTTCCACCAGGCGATCGCGCCGGCGCCGGAAGGCGGCCGTCATCTTGACGACGTCCTGCTCCACCTTTGGATCGGAGAACGCGGCGGTGGCCGCGAGCTGCGCCGGGTGATTGGCCCCGGTGGTCGTGTGCGACTGGAGGTTGGCCATGGCCTTGGCGACGTTGGCAGGGGCGTAGGCCGACCCGATCCGCCAACCGGTCATCGCGTAGGCCTTGCTGGCCCCGTAGATGATGACGGTCCGTTCGAGATACTCGTCGCCGAGGTCGAAGAACGAGGGTGCCGCGCCCGAGCCGTAGTAGATCCGCCGGTAGATCTCGTCGCTGATGACCCAGATCCCGTGCTTCCGGGCCCAGTCGCCGATGGCCCGGAGTTCGGAGAGGGTGTACACCGAGCCGGTCGGATTGCAGGGCGAACAGAGCACCAGTCCCTTGACCAGCTTGTCGGTGTGGCGCTCGAGGTCCTTCACGCTCACCTTGAGCCCCCATTCGCCGTCGCCCGCCACCATCACGGGCTCGGCCCGCGAGAGGTGGACGATCTGGGGGTACGACACCCAGGCCGGCGAGGGAATCAGGACCCGGTCCTTCGGCCCGAACAGGGTAAAGCAGGCGTTGAAGAGCGACTGTTTCGACCCGGTGCTGACCACGAACCGATCGGGATCGACCGCGCGGCCGCCCGACAGCTGACTCAGGTGCGCCGCCATGGCGTTCCGGAGGTCGGCCGTGCCGATGTTGGGCGGGTAGCGGGTAAAGCCTTTCTGGATCGCCTGGATGCCCGCCTGGGCAATCGGCGCCGGGGTGTCGAAGTCCGGCTCGCCGACGCTCAGGTCGACGACGTCCTTGCCGAGACTCCGAAGCCGCCGCGCTTCGGCGTTGATGGCGATGGTTTCGGAACCCTTCAGATGAGCCAGGTTGCTCGACAGCGGGTCGGGCAGACGGAGCACCTTCGTCACGATCGCTTCCAGAGATTGAGGGGGGTTGGTCGGAAGGTTCGTGGGTTGCGGAAGCGAAGTCAATGTTAGATTGCACCCGCCCGGGGGACCGTCCCCCGGGCCGGTTTATTGACAATCGAGGGTCCCGTGTCCGATGTCGAGATGAACCCGCCGGTGAGCGGGTCTGAGGAAGCGTTTGGGGTGGCGGCCGCCGCGCCGGTGGCCGCCCGAGGCAATAACCTGGTCCTTGGCGCGCCGCCGTCGCCGGCCTACGCCGCGGGGGTGGTCGCCGCCGTGCTTGGCCGCCCCGGCGTCGGGCCGGCCACCCCGGTCCTCCTCATCGCGCCGGACGCGTCCCTCCCGGCCTGGGCCCAGATGGCCGGCCACGCCGCCTCCCGGGCCGGCAAGACCGCCGCGGCCGCCGGATTCCCGAGCCGGGCCGCCCATCACCTGGCCGCCGGCCGGGTCGACCTCCTCGTCACCACCCTGGCCACCGCCATCGAACTGGTCCGGCGGAGCAGCCTCCGACTCGACACCCTGACCGCCGTCCTGGTGGCCTGGCCCGAACTGGAGCTGTCCGACGAGGCCTGGGTTCCCCTCTTTGCCGATCTGCCCAAGACCGCCCAGCGGATCGTCGTCACCGCCGATCCCGCCGGCACCGCCGCCTTCGTCGAACGCTACGCCTGGCGCGCTCCCCTCCTCGGCCCGTTAGGCACCGGCGAGCGGGCGCCCGCCCTGCCCCGGCTCCGCGTGGCCGTGGTCCGCTGGGACGACCGGCTCGCCGCCCTCGCGGCGGTCGCCGACCTGCTCGACGTCGACGAGGTCACCGTCTGGACCGCCGACCCCACCGCCCACGCCCCGATCGTCGAGCGACTCGCCGGGCACGGCGTGGTCGGCCGGCCCGTGGCCGGCGAGATTCCCGGCCCCGCCGCCACCATCTTCTTCGATCCGCCGCCGGCCGAGTTCCTCGGCCAGGCCGGGCCGGATCGGTCGGTGGCCCTGGTACCGCCGGGCACCGAGGGGTTCTACGCCCGCGCCGCCAACCGCCTCGAGCCGGCCACCCTGCCCGGACCGATGGACCACGCCGAGCAGGCCATCCTGGCCGACCGCCGGGCCATCCGCGCCCGGATCGAGGCCGGGCCGGACCGGGCCGCCTGGGCCACGCTGGCCCCCCTGCTCGACCGCTGGACCGCTTCGGAAGTCGCCGTCGCGCTCCAGTCGCTCTGGACCGAGGCCCGCGCCCGCCCCGCGGCGCCCGCGCCGACCTTTGCGCCCCGCCCGGCGGCGCACCCCAAGGTCTGGATCAACCTCGGCCGGAAGGACGGCGCCACCCTCGGTGAAGTCATGGCGTTCGTCACCCTCGACGCCGGCGTGTCCCGCGGCGCCATGGGCAAGCTCGACCTCAAAGACACCTTTACCCTGATCGAGTTCGCCTCCGAGGATGAAGCCCGGCGGGCGGTCGAGAAGCTCGCGGGCGCCTCGTACAAGGGCCGGCGGATCACCGCCCGGATCGACAAGGGCCGCGAAGGACGTCGGGCGCCTTGACCCGGACCGACCCGCGGCATATCGTCGGTCTCCACTCCTTCCGACCTGCAGCCAGGCCAACGTCTCGATGTATCACGCCTCGCGGACCGGCACGATCGAGGTGATCGCCGGCGTCATGTTCAGCGGGAAAAGCGAAGAACTGATCCGGCGCGTCCGGCGGGCCCTGATCGCCCGCCGGCGGGTCCAGGTCTTCAAGAGCCATCTCGACGACCGGTACGGCGGCATCACCCGGATTTCGAGTCACACCGGGAGCGAAATCGAGGCCACTCCGGTCGACTCCTCCGCCGAGATCTTCCGGCAGGTCCGGCCTGACACCGAGGTCGTCGCCATCGATGAGTGCCAGTTCCTCGACGACGGCGTGGTCGGCGTCGCCACCACGCTCGCGGGCCGCGGGGTGCGCGTCATCGTGGCCGGCACCGACACCGATTTCCGGGGCGAACCGTTCGGCCGGATGGGCGAGTTGATGGCCGTGGCGGAAGAGGTGGCCAAGCTCCAGGCCATCTGCGTCGTCTGCGGCGACCTGGCCTGCCGGAATCAGCGCCTGATCAACGGGCGGCCGGCCCGGTGGGATTCGCCGACCATCATGGTCGGCGGGGGCGAGGCCTACGAGGCCCGGTGCCGTCGCTGTCACCGGGTCCCGCGCCAGGACGAGGATCAGACCCGGATCCTCTGACCACCATGAAGAACATCGGACTGACCGGGAACATCGCGGCGGGCAAGTCGACGGTGGCGCGCCTCTTCGCGGAGTGGGGCGCCACCATCATCGACGCCGACGCCATCGTCCACGAACTCCAGCGGCCCGGCACCCCGGTCTTCCGCGCCATCATCGATCGATACGGTCCGGGCGTCGTGGCGGAGGACGGCACCCTCGACCGGGCGGCCCTTCGCGGCCTGGTCTTCGACGACAAGAAAGCCCTCGCCGACCTCAACGCCATCGTCCACCCCGCGGTGGCCGCCGAGCGGACCCGGCTCATCGCCGAAGCCCAGGCCTCGGGCGTCAAGCTGCTGATCCACGACATCCCCCTGCTCTTCGAGGTCGGCGACCCCGCCAAGTTCGACGCGGTCGTCCTGGTCGACGCGCCGGTGGCCGCCCGGCGGGAACGACTGGAACGGACCCGCGGACTCGACCGCGGCACCGCCGAGTCGATGATCGCCGCCCAGATGCCCTCCGCCGAGAAGCGAAAACGGGCCACCTTCCTGATCGACAACGACGGCAGCATCGAAAAGCTCGAGCAGCGGACCCGGGAGGTCTGGAACCGCCTGCTCCGACTCCGCTGATTTCGAGCCGGTCCACCGGCACTTTCGCCTTGACCCCGACTGACCCCCGGGGTATCCTGTACCCGTCTCGCCTTCCAAGGACAGTCCCGGTGGCCAACGTCCCGGACGATCTCCGTTATACCGCCGAACACGAGTGGGCCCGCGCCGCCGGCGCCGGGATCGTCGAAATCGGCATCACCGACTACGCCCAGGGCGAACTCGGCGACATCGTGTTCGTCAATCTCCCCAAGGCGGGCGAGAAGTTCGCCGCCCACCAGACCTTCGGCACCATCGAAGCGGTCAAGGCCGTGTCCGACCTCTACTGCCCGCTCGCGGGCGAAGTGGTGGCCGTCAACACCGCCCTCGACACCGATCCGGCCGCGGTCAACCGCGCGCCGTACGCCGACGGCTGGATGATCAAGCTCAAGCTGGACGACCCGACCCAGCTCGGGTCCCTGATGGACGCGGCCGGGTACCGCTCGCATATCGGTGCCTAACGGCCTCCGGGAGTCCACCGCCGCCTTCGCGATGATGCCCCGAGAGGTCTCCGCCTCCGGGGCATCCGTGTTTCGCCCAATTGCATCCAATTGCCGACCATGACCACGCCTGCCGCCAACTTCGCCGATCGCCACCTCGGGCCCCGCCGGGACGACGTCCAGTCGATGCTCGCCGCCCTTGGCCATCCCAGCCTCGACGCCCTGATCGACGCCATCGTCCCCCCCGACATCCGGCTGGGCCGGCCCCTGGCCGTCCCCGCCGCCGTCAGCGAGCCGGAAGCGCTGGCCGAACTGGCCGAGCGGGCCCAGGCCAACCGGGTCTTCCGCTCCTGGATCGGGATGGGGTACTCGAACTGCCACGTCCCGGGAGTGGTCCAGCGGAACATCCTCGAAAACCCCGGCTGGTACACGGCGTACACGCCCTACCAGCCGGAAATCGCCCAGGGACGGCTCGAGGCGCTCCTCAACTACCAGACCGTCATCAGCGACCTAACCGGGCTCGAGGTCGCCAACGCCTCGCTCCTCGACGAAGCCACCGCCGCCGCCGAGGCCATGGCGATGTCCCTCGCCGCGGCCGCGCCCGGCGCCGGCAAGCGCTACCTCGTCGATCACGGTTGCCACCCCCAGACGATCGCCGTGGTCGAAACCCGGGCCGAGGCCCGGGGCGTCACCGTCGTCGTCGGCAATCCGGCCGATTTCCAGTTCGACGCTTCGGTCATCGGCTGCCTGCTGCAGTACCCCTGCACCCAGGGCAGCGTCCGCGATCTGTCGGACATCGCCGCCCGGGCCCACGCCGCCAAGGCGGTGGTGACGGTCGCCACCGATCTCCTGGCCCTCACCATGCTGAAGCCGCCCGGCGAATGGGGAGCCGACATCGCCGTCGGCAACTCGCAGCGGTTCGGCGTGCCCCTCGGCTACGGCGGGCCCCACGCCGCGTTCATGGCCGCCAAGGACGCGTTCAAGCGGAACCTCCCGGGCCGCCTGATCGGCGTCTCCAAGGATCGCGACGGCCGTCCCGCGCTCCGGATGGCGCTCCAGACTCGCGAGCAGCACATCCGGCGCGAAAAGGCCACCAGCAACATCTGCACGGCTCAGGTGCTGCTGGCCGTCATGGCCAGCATGTACGCCGTCTATCATGGCCCCGAAGGTCTGCTGGCCATTGCCCGCCGGGTGCACCACCGGACCCGGCTGCTCGCCAAGGCCCTGACCGGTCTCAAGTACCGGCTGGCGCATCACGCCTTCTTCGACACCATCGCGGTCGACACCGACGCGGCCGCGGCCGGCCGGATCCACGAGGCGGCGCGGGCTCGCGGCATCAACCTCCGCGCCATCAGCCCCACCCGGATCGGCATTGCCCTCGACGAGACCACCCGGCTCGAGGACCTGGCCGACATCGTGGCGGCCTTCGACGCGGGCAGCCAGTTTGCCGCCGACGCCCTCGAGTCCGATCTGGCCGACGCGATCCCGGCGCCGCTGGTCCGGTCCTCGAAGTTCCTGACCCACCCGGTCTTTTCCCGGTACCGGTCGGAAACCGAGATGCTCCGCTACATCAAGCGGCTCGAGGCCCGCGACCTCTCGCTCACCAGCGCGATGATTCCGCTCGGCTCCTGCACCATGAAGCTCAACGCCACCGCCGAAATGGTGGGCGTCTCGTGGCCCGGGTTCGGCGCGCTCCATCCGTTCGCGCCGGTCGATCAGGCCCAGGGCTATCAGCGCCTGTTCGGCGAGCTGGAGCGGTGGCTCGCCGACGTGACCGGCTTTGCCGGCATCTCGCTCCAGCCGAACGCCGGCTCGCAGGGCGAGTACGCCGGCCTGCTGGTCATCCGCGCCTACCACAAGGCCCGCGGCGACCACCACCGGACGATCTGCCTGATTCCGCAGTCGGCGCACGGCACCAATCCGGCCAGCGCGGTCATGGCGGGCTTCGACGTGGTCGTCGTCAAGACCGACAGCCAGGGCAACATCGACCTCGACGACCTCGCCACCCAGGCCGCGGCCCACGCCGACCGGCTCGGCGGCCTGATGGTCACCTACCCGTCGACGCACGGCGTCTTCGAGGACGGGATCCGGAAGGCCTGCGAGATCATCCACCGCCACGGCGGCCAGGTCTACATGGACGGCGCCAACATGAACGCCCAGGTGGGGCTCACCTCCCCGGGGTCGATCGGCGCCGACGTCTGCCACCTCAATCTCCACAAGACGTTCTGCATCCCGCACGGCGGCGGTGGCCCGGGCATGGGCCCGATCGGCGTGGCCGCGCATCTGGTGCCGTACCTGCCCGGCCATCCGGTCATCCCGGTCGGCGGCAAGGAATCCTGCGGCACCATCTCGGCCGCGCCGTGGGGCAGCCCGTCGATCCTCCCGATCAGCTGGGCCTACATCCGGATGATGGGCCCTGACGGTCTGGTCGAAGCCACGCGCTACGCGATCCTCAACGCCAACTACGTCGCCCGGCGCCTGTCGCAGCACTATCCGATCCTCTACTCGGGGCGCGGCGGCCTGATCGCCCACGAGTGCATCGTCGACTTCCGGCCCTTCAAGCAGAGCGCCGGGGTCGAGGTGGAGGACGTCGCCAAGCGGCTGATCGACTACGGGTTCCATCCGCCGACAGTGTCCTTCCCGGTGGCCGGCACGCTGATGATCGAGCCGACCGAGAGCGAGTCGAAGGAAGAACTCGACCGCTTCTGCGACGCGTTGATCGCGATCCGGGAGGAGATCCGGGAAATCGAATCGGGCGTGGCGTCGCGGACCGACAACCTGCTCAAGAACGCGCCCCACCCGCTCGAGCAGGTCGTGTCCGACGGCTGGAACCGACCCTACCCGCGCGAACGGGCCGGATATCCCTCCGCCGCCGTCCGGGCCCACAAGGTCTGGCCCACGGTCAGCCGGATCGATGGCGCCTGGGGCGATCGGAACCTGGTCTGCACCTGCCCGCCGATCGAGGCCTACGCGGGGTAGCGCTCTGACCGCTCCGCTCTCGGGATACTGGGTCGAGGCCGCCCCCCGTCCGGGGTGGCAGAACATGGCAATCGACCACGCCATGTTCGACCTGGCCGAAGAGAGCGGGGCCCACCTCTGGCGGCTCTACCGCTGGAGTCCCTTCTGTCTCTCCTTTGGCCGGCACGAGCCGGCGGCTCGCCGGTACGATCGCGCCCGGATCGTGGCCGCCGGCACCGATTGCGTCCGCCGGCCCACCGGCGGCCGCGCGGTGTGGCACGCCCGCGAAGCCACCTACGCCGTCGCGGCCCCGCTGGCCCCGTACGGCTCCCTTCGATCCGCCTACCGGACCATTCACGCCAGCCTGGCCGAGGCGGTCGCCAGCCTGGGGGCCGCCGCCACCCTGGCCGGCGATCGCGCCACCCCGGGAGTCGGCACCGGCCCCTGCTTTGCCGTGCCGGTCGGCGGCGAGATCGTGGTGGCCGGCCGGAAGGTGGTGGGCAGCGCCCAGCGCCGGGGCAACGCCGCCCTGCTCCAGCACGGCTCGATCCTCCTCGAGGACGACCAGTCCTTCGTCTTTGCGCTCCAGCGCCCCCGCGACGGCGCGCCGCCCGCCCCCGCCACCTCGCCCGAAGCCCCGCTGACCGCCGTCCTCGGCCGCCCCATCGCGTTTGCCGAGGCGGCCGCCGCGGTGGCCGCGGTCCTCGCGGCGGCCGGCCAGCCGTCGCTGGGCACCGAGCCACCTAACGAGGTTCTGCGACGGGCCGAACGGCATTACGATTCCTACCGATCCGCAACCTGGACTTGGGAACGATGACCAGCTGGCTGGGCCTGGCCCCGACCGGGGCGCGCCGGCTCCTGCTCGCGGCGCTGCTGACCGGCGTCGGGGCGCCCGCCCAGGCGCAGGCGCCCCGCGAGGCGACGGCCGTGTCGATCGTCCTCGGCGCCGAACCGACGATCCCGGTGCCGGCGTTCTCGTCCAGCAAGCAGAACGTCGACGCGGCAAGCCTCATCTTCCTCCCGCTGGCCCGCCTCAACCGCAAACTCGAAACCACCGCCGAGCGGAGCTTCGAGCCGCTCCTGGCCCGGTCCTGGTCCCGACGCGACTCGCTCACCCTGGTCTTCGAACTCGATCCGCGGGCGCGCTGGCACGACGGGGTGCCGGTCACCTCGCGCGACGTGGTGTTCAGCCTCACCCGTTTCCGCGACACCACCGTCTCGCGCACCTACGCGCTCCTCCTCCGCGACCTCGCCGCCGTCACCGCCGACGGCCCGCACCGGGTCGTGGTCAGCTTCCGGCGTCCCTACCCGGAGCAGCTCTTCGACGCCGTCCATCACGTCTGGCCGCTCCCGGCTCACCTCCTCGACTCCGTGCCGCCCGCCCGGCTCACCACCGCGGCCTTCGTCAGTCGACCGATCGGTTCGGGGCCGTTCCGATGGGGCCGACTCGAGCCGGGCCGCCTGGTCGAACTCGTCGCCAACCCGGAGTTTTTCCTTGGCAAACCCGGCGTCGACCGGGTCCTGCTCCTGGTGGTTCGCGCCGCGGAGGCGCAGCTCAACCTGATGCTCGACGGCACCGCCGACGCCTTCGAGGCGTTCCTGGTGCCGAATCAGATCACCCCGCTGGTTCAGGACCCGTCCCTTCGCCTGGTGACGCAGCCGTCACTCGGCGTCGGATACCTCCTGTTCAACCAGAAGGCTCTCGGCGATCGCTCCAAGCCGCACCCGATCCTGAGCGACCCCGCCGTTCGCCGGGCCATTGCCCTCGGCATCGATCGACCCAACCTGATTCGCTCCGTCTTCGGACCCTACGCCACCGTGGTCGACGGTCCGATGGGCCAGGCCAGCTGGATCCGCCGGATCGCCCCGAAGCAGCCCGGGGCCAATCCCGCCGCCGCCCGCCGGCTCCTGGCCGAGCGCGGCTGGCGCGACACCGATGGCGACGGGATCGTCGACAAGGGCGGCGTGCCGCTCTCGCTCCGGCTGGCCTATCCGGGCTCCAGTCTGCCCCGGGTCAGCACCGCCGAACCGATCCAGGAAATGCTCCGCCGGATCGGCGTGCGGATCGAGTTGGTCCGCCTCGACGGCCCGGTCTGGTTCGAACGGCGGAGCCGAGGCGAGTTCGACATCGACTACTCGCAGGCCGTCCTCGACCCGACCCCGTCGGGTCTGGTCCAGAGCTGGTCGTGCGCCGGCATCGGGGGGAGCAACGTGGCCCATGTCTGCGATCCGGCCTTCGACGCCGCGCTGACCCGGGCCATCGGCGCCACCGACGACCCCGCCCGCCACTGGCGCGAGGCCATCGGCGTGCTCCAGTCGACCCAGCCGGCGGTGTTCCTCTACTCCCCGGTCCAGTCCATCGTGCTCCGGACCCGGCTCCGCCGGGTCACCACCCGCCCGGATCTGCCCTGGGCCGATCTCTGGCGGTGGACCGTGGACCCCGCCCCCCGCGCCGCCCGTTAGGCAGACCGTGTCCCGCTGGCTCCTCCGGCGGCTCGTCGACGCGGTGGTCACGTTCCTGCTCGTGGCCGTCCTGGTGTTCGTCCTGATGCGCCTGGCCCCGGGCGATCCCCTCGACCGCCTCACGGAGGACCGGCCCATGGCGCCGGCCGAGCAGGCCCGGCTCCGGACCCTGTTCGGACTCGACCAGCCGCTCGGCACCCAGTTCGTCCGCTTTGCCGAGGCCGCCGTCCGGGGCGACTTCGGCGCCTCGATCGAGTATTACCCGACCCGGGTCACCGACCTCGTCACCAGCCGCCTCGGCCCCTCGCTGCTCCTCGGGTTCACCGTCCTGCTCGTCAATCTGATCGGCGGCGTCTGGCTCGGGGTGCTCCAGGCCCGCCGCCGCGGCTCCCGGCTCGACCGCTGGCTCACCCGCCTGTCGCTGGCCGGCTACGCGGCGCCGAGTTTCTGGCTCGGCTGGATGCTGGTGTCGCTCTTTGCGATCAAGTGGCGGCTCCTCCCCGCGGCCCAGATGACCGACCCGCTGCTGCCGCCCGACGCCGGCTGGCTTTCCCGCGCGGCCGACGTCGGAGCCCATCTGATCCTGCCGGCCGTGACCCTGTCGATCGTGAGCCTGGCCGCCACGATGCGCTATCAGCGGAGCGCCATGCTCGAGGTTCTCCGGCTCGATTTCGTGTTTGCCGCCCGGGCCCGGGGACTCTCCGAGCGACGCGTCATCTGGCGCCACGCCTGGCGGAACGCGCTCTTCCCGATCCTGACCCTGCTCGGCCTCTGGCTCCCGATCCTGGTGACCGGCGCCGTCTTCGTCGAGCAGGTGTTCAACTGGCCGGGGCTCGGCTCCCTCACGGCCGGCGCGGTGATGACCCGCGACTATCCGGTGCTGATGGCCACCGCCCTCCTCGTGGCGGCGGCCGTCCTGATCAGCGGCATCCTGACCGACCTGGCGCATCGCTGGCTCGATCCCCGGACTCGCGACGGATGATCGGCTCGCTCCGCGGTACCCTGACCGCCGCCTGGCGGAATCCCTCCGGACGGAGCGGCCTGGTCGTGCTCGGGGCGCTGATCGCCTTCGCGCTCGTCGGTCCGATTGTTCTGCCCGACCCGACTCGGATCCCGGAGTTGGGGCAAGGCGCCACCGGACCGTCGCTGTCCCACTGGTTCGGCACCGATCACTTCGGCCGCGATCTCCTGGCCCGCCTCGCCACCGGCGCCCGGATCTCGCTCGCCATCGCCGCCATCGCGGTGGCGCTGTCGCTCTCCATCGGGACCGCCGTCGGCATCATCGCGGGATCGTTCGGCGGCGCGGTCGACCGGATCCTGATGCGGATCGTCGATGCGGCGCTGGCCCTGCCCCGCCTCTTCATCCTCCTCCTGCTCCTGGCGGTGTGGGAACGGATCCCGATCCCGGCCCTGGTGGCCGTCATCGGCGCCACCGGATGGTTCGGCACCAGCCGTCTGGTCCGTGGCGAGGTGCTCCGCCTCAAGCACGAAGGGTTCGTCCAGGCGGCGGTGGCCCTCGGCGCCGGCCGGACTCGGACTATCTTTCGGCATCTGCTCCCCAACGTGGCCGGCGTCATCCTGGTGAGCGCCACCCTGAGCATGGGCGACGTGATCCTCCTCGAAGCCGGCCTGTCGTATCTTGGCGTCGGGATCCAGCCGCCGACGCCGTCCTGGGGAGTGATGGTGTTCGACGCCAGGAACTCGTTCACGACCGCCCCCTGGACCCTGTTCTTTCCCGGGGCCCTGGTCGTGGTCACCGTGCTCGCCACCGGCCTGGTGAGCGATGCCCTCCGGGCCGCCTTCGACCCCAGAAGCGCATGACGCCACTCCTGACGGTCGACAATCTCCGGGTCACCTTCCCGCGCGCGGCCGGTCCCTCGACCCCGGTCGACGGCGTCAGCTTTGCCATCGACCGCGGCGAACGGGTGGCGCTGGTGGGCGAGTCCGGCTCCGGCAAGAGCCTCACCTGCCTGGCCCTCCTCCGCCTGATCCCGAATCCCGGCGTCATCGCCCCCGGCAGTTCGATCCGGCTCGACGGAACCGAAGTCCTGTCCCTCGAGGGCGAGGCGCTCCGCGCCATCCGCGGCGGACGGATCGGCCTCGTCTTCCAGGATCCGATGACCAGCCTGAATCCGGTCCTGACGGTGGGCTACCAGGTGCGCGAGGCGGTCACCGCGCACCGCAACATGTCGCGGGCCGAAGCGCGGGACCGGACCATCGCGCTGCTCGACGAGGTCGGCATCCCCGACCCGGCGGAACGCGCGGACGCGTATCCGCACCAGCTCTCCGGCGGCCTCCGGCAGCGGGTCATGATCGCCATCGCGCTCGCCGGCGAACCCGACCTCCTCGTGGCCGACGAACCGACCACCGCGCTCGACGTGACCATCCAGGCCCAGATCCTCGAACTCCTCGACCGGATCCGGGCCCGCCGCAACATGGCGGTCCTGCTCATCACTCACGACCTCGGCGTCGTGGCCGGCCGGACCGATCGGGTCATGGTGATGTACGCGGGCCAGATCATCGAGACGGCGCCCACCGCGCGACTGTTCGCCGCCCCGGCCCACCCGTACACCCAGGCCCTGCTCCAGTCGATGCCTCGGCTGACCGGACCCGTTGGCCGGCTCGTGTCGATCGGGGGTTCGGTTCCCGATCCGACCGCGTGGCCCACCGGCTGCCGCTTCCATCCCCGTTGCGATCGGCGGATCACGCCCTGTGCCGGCGAGGTGCCGCCGTGGCGCGCGGCCGGACCCGGGCAGGAAGCGCGTTGCTGGCTGATCGAGGGCGTGGCGCCATGAGCGGCCCGCTCCTCGAAGTCGCCGACCTGGTCAAGCACTTTCCCCAGGGTCACGGCCTGTTCCGGCCGGGCCGCACCGTCCACGCCGTCAACGGCGTCTCCCTGACCGTGGCCCCGAAGGAAACCCTGGCCCTGGTGGGCGAATCGGGTTCCGGCAAGACGACCGCGGGCCGCGCCGTGCTCCGCCTGGTCGAGCCCGACGCGGGAACCGTGCGGTTCGACGGCGTCGACGTGCTGGCGGCCGATCGAAGGGCCATGAAGGCCCTCCGCCGCCGGATGCAGATCGTCTTCCAGGATCCCTACGGCTCGCTCGACCCTCGGATGACCGTCGGCGCGTCGGTGGCGGAAGGGATCGAGATCCACCGGCTGGCCCCCAAGCCCGAAATCCGCGCCCGGGTCGAGCGGCTCCTCGGCGAAGTCGGGCTCGAACCCGCCGCGGCCGACAAGTACCCGCATCAGTTCTCGGGGGGACAGCGGCAGCGGATCGGGATCGCGCGGGCGCTGGGCGTCGACCCCGCCTTCGTGGTGCTCGACGAGCCGGTCTCGGCGCTCGACGTGTCGGTCCAGGCCCAGGTCCTCAACCTGCTCCTCGACCTCCAGCGCGATCGTGGTTTGTCGTACCTGTTCATTGCCCACGACCTGGCCGTGGTCCGGCAGGTGGCTCACCGGATCGCGGTGATGTACTACGGCAGGATCGTCGAGCAGGGCGGCCGCGACGAGGTCCTCGAGCGGCCCCGTCACCCCTACACCCGGGCGCTGCTCTCGGCCGTCCCGGAGCCCGATCCGGCGGCTCAGCGGGTCCGGATCGTCCTCCCCGGCGATCCGCCCAGCCCGACGAGCCCGCCGCCCGGCTGTCCCTTCGCTTCTCGTTGCTTCCACCCGGCCCGCGACGGACGCTGCGCCGCCGAACGGCCCGAGCTCCGCCCCGTCGGGCCGAGCCTGGTGGCGTGCCATCACGCCGAATCCACCTGGGAAACGCCGCGATGACCGATCTGTGGCTGGTCGATGCCTTTACCGACGCACCCTTCCGCGGCAATCCGGCCGGCGTCTGCTGGCTCGACCACCCGGTTCCCGATCAGTGGATGCAGTCGCTGGCCATGGAGATGAATCAAGCGGAAACGGCGTTCCTGCTTCGGGAAGCGGATCAGCTTCGCCTTCGCTGGTTCACCCCGGCGTCGGAAGTCGATCTCTGCGGGCACGCCACCTTGGCCAGCGCCCACTTTCTCTGGGCCACCGGGCGCCTCGCCCCGGACGCCGTGGCGCGGTTTCGGACCCGGAGCGGACTCCTCTCAGCCGCCCCCACGCCCGACGGGGCCATTACCCTGGATTTTCCCGCCACGCCGGCCAGCCCGGCCGAGCCGCCCGCCGGGCTCCGCGCCGCGTTAGGCAGCCCCACCGGCGAGGTCTGGTCCAACCACAAGCCGCAGGCCGATTACCTGATCCGGGTCGACGATCCGGCCGTGGTCCGGGCCCTCGAGCCCGATTTCGCCGCCCTCCGGCGGGTCGAGGCCCGCGGCGTGATCGTCACCGCCCCCGGCGACCGGCCCGGCGTCGATTTCATTTCCCGGTTCTTCGCACCCCGGTTCGGCGTCGATGAGGATCCGGTCACCGGATCGGCCCACTGTACCCTGGCCCCGTTCTGGGCCGCCCGGCTCGGGCGCGACACCCTGACCGGCTATCAGGCCTCGCGCCGGGGCGGCACGGTCATGACCCGGCTGGTGGGCGACCGGGTCGAACTGACCGGCCGGGCCGTCACCGTCGTCCGGGGCTCGATCGACCTCCCGACCTGACCAGCCAGTCGAGCCGCTCCCCGTCCTCCGGAGCCGCCTCGCCCACCAGGCCGCCGAACCGGCGCTGCCGCCCCCGGAACTCCGCCATGATCATCGCCAGATCGCCGGGGCGAAAGTCCGGCCAGGCCTCCGAGCGGAAGAACAACTCGGCGTAGGCGCTCTCCCACAGCAGGAAATCGCTCAGTCGGCTGTCGCCACCGGTCCGGATGATGACGTCGGCGGGCGGCGTCTCGCCGTCGGCGTGGTCCACCAATCCGACCAGCGCCCCGAACTGCTCCAGACTGCATTCCGTCTCCCCGCGGCTCGCCAGGCGGAGCGCGGCCCGGCGCACCGCGTCGCGCCCTGAGTAGTCGATCGCGATCCGGAGCCGCAACGACCGACCGGCCGCGGTGGCCGCTTCGGCGTCGACGATGGCCCGAAGGACCGGAGCCGGCAACCGATCCCGCCGGCCGATGACATTGAGCCGAACCCCGTTGGCCACGCACCGCGCGGCCTCGTCCCGGAGGTACCGGCGGAACAGTTGCATCAGCGCGGCCACCTCCGGCAGCGGCCGCTTCCAGTTGTCGGAGCTGAACGCGTAGAGCGTCAACGCCCCGATCCCGAGTCCGGGCGCGGCCTCGACGATCTGCCGCACCACCGCCGCGCCGGCCTGATGGCCCGCCACTCGCGGCAGACCCCGGCGCTCCGCCCACCGTCCGTTCCCGTCCATCACGATCCCGACGTGCCACTCGCCGCTTTGCACCACAAAGTCTCCTTCCGAAAAAAAAGGGGCCGAAGCCCCGGAAAGCCCGCCGCCCGCGCTCACCCCTTCCGGGTGGTTCGGATCAGCCCCTCCATGTGATTCAGGTACCGCTCGAGCGCGTGCCGGCCCGCCGCGGTCAACCGATACTCGGTCCGCGGCACCCGGCCCTCGAACCCCTTCCGACACGACAGGTAGCCGGCGTCCTCGAGCTTGCGGGCGTGGACGCTGAGATTGCCGTCGGTGGCGCCGAGCAACTGCTTCAGATCGTTGAAGGTCAGGACGTCGTTGACGGCCAGGGCGCTCACGATCGCGAGCCGGACCCGTTCGTGAATGACGCGATCGAGTTCGAGCGACGCCGTGACCGAAGCCTTGCCCGGGACCGCCGCCAGCCTTGGCTCGGCCGGTTCGTCCCCGATGCGCTCGACCCGAGCGTGACTCCGTTTAGCCGCCATGCCGCCTCGCGATCAGAATGCCGAACACCACCTGCAACCCGCCAAAGCCCACCGCCATCATGAGATTGCCCGCCGAAGGCGGGAGCGCGAAGGCCACCGCGCCCAGGACCATGAAGCAGCCCCCCATGATCGGCACCGCCCGAACCGAGAACGCCCCGGCCACCGTAACGGCCGTCCCGTACAGGAGGAGCCAGACGCCGGGTAACAGCGTCGTCAGCCCGGCCCGATAACAGACCGCCGTCAGGACCGCGCCGGCCAGGATCGGCGGCGCAAAGGCGCCCGCAAACAGCCGTCCCGCCCTCGTCTGCAGCGACGACCCGGTGGCGCCCGCCTTGCGAACCATCGAGACGCCACCGATCCCGAGCGCGATCACCGCCTCGCCCAGCCAGACCGCCAGCCACTCGGCGGGCGTGGCCTGCCGCGCCGCCACCCAGGCCGCCACGACGGCCGTGAGGCCCATGGCCGCGCCGCCCCACCCCGGCACCGAGGTGACCGTCGCCGCCCGCGCCATCGTGTCCCGAATGAACGAGAGATCCTCGATGGCCCGATCCGACAGGGGAATCGGATCGCCTCGATTGGCTCGGCGGGGGGCCGTCATGCCCTCCAAACTAACCCGGCCCGCCGATCTGTCAAGTACTCTACACTGCAAAGTAGAATCCGGCCGAAGCCGGTCAGCGGCCCGCTCCGTAGGGAATGACGGACCCACCAGGATCGGATCGATGAAGGCACGAGTGATCGGTGTCGCCGCGCTGTTGCTCGCCGGGCTGCCCCAGGACGGCACCGAGCCGTTTCGGCCCTTCGCGGTCCGCCCGTATCGGTTGGTCAACAGCGTCGCGTTCGAGCCGGACGACGGGACGATGATCGTCGCCCTGTTCCATCGGGAGGTCCTGGCGCATCGGGGGATGCGCGTCGACTCGACCGCGCCCGAACTCGGGCTCTACCAGACCCGCCGCCTGGAGAGGGGCTGGTCGGAGCCGGAACTCCTGCCGGTGTCCGGCCAGTACTCCGACTACGAGGCGGCGCTCACGCCCGACGGCAACACCCTGGTCTTCAACTCGAAGCGGCCCTGGCCCGACGGACGGATCCCGGACCGCAACGATCTCTGGCTGGCGGAACGCGGCCCCGCGGGCTGGGGAGCGCCGCGGCCGATCGCGGCGCTCAACTCGTTCACCCTCGAGGAATCCTACGCCAGCCTGACTCGCGACCGGCGCATCGTCTTCGTCCGCGGACCAACCCGCGAGGGCAGCGACGACTTCGATCTCTGGCAGAGTCGGCTCCTTCCCGACGGCACCGCGGAGCCGCCGAGTCGCCTTCCGCTGTCGACGGCCGCGGGCGAGGGCGACCCCTGGATCCACCCCGACGGCGACTACCTGATCTTCACGCGCTGGGACCCGGTGGCGGGATGGCAACGGACCTGCGACCTCTACATCGCGTTCCGCGCCGGCTCCGGCTGGGGGCCGGCCGTACCGCTCGTCGAAATCAATTCGACGGCACCCGACTTCGGGCCGGCCGTGTCGCCCGATGGCCGCTTTCTCCACTACTGGACCAGCACCGGATTCATGCGGCGTCCGCTCGCTCCAATCCTGGCATCTGCCCGGGGGCGAGTTCCGACGCGGTAGGCTCGAGCGACGCGGGTTGCGCCCGAGGGGCGGACGCCTAGGTTGCCTCGATGCAACGAGACGTCGTGATCCGCTGGATCCACCAGATCTCGGCCCTGATCGCCCGACTGCTCCGGCGCGACCCCGGGGTGTCGATCCAGTTCGCGCGCGACCAGCTCGCCGACGCCAAGCGGATGC
>JAEUJH010000962.1 GCA_016794825.1 Gemmatimonadota bacterium | reverse complement strand
GGCCGGTGGGTGACGGTGGCCGGCGCCCACGCCACCGAAGTGTGGCTGGCCGAGGAGAGCGACGCGCTGCTGGGGTACGAGGTCGCCACGTACAACACGATCCGGCCGATCGCCTACACCAACTGGCCGACGCTCGATCCGCTCCATCATCCGACCGAGAGCACCCGGGACGAGGAAGCCCGGCTCCGGCAGTGGCAGATGCCGGAACAGCCGCGGGAGTTCGACAACGACGCGATCGGCCTCGACGCGGTCAAGATGCGCCCGACCCCGGCCAACCCCGCCGGGACGTTCGCCTCGTACCACGCCTATCCCTACTATCCCGATTTCATGGTGCTCGACCCCGGATACGCGCGGGCCCGGTCGCCGGAAGGGCCGAGCGCCTACTACGGCTACCTCCGGGAACTGGTCGAGCACCACGGCACCATGCCGGTGGTGATCTCGGAGTACGGCGTCCCGTCATCCCGGGGAAACGCCCACTTTCAGCCCCAGGGATGGCATCACGGTGGTCATTCGGAAACCGAGCAGGCCGCCATCAACGCCCGCCTGACCCGCGACATCCACGCGGCCGGCGGCGCGGGCGCGGTGCTGTTTGCCATCATCGACGAGTGGTTCAAGAAGAATTGGGTGGTCATCGACTTCGAGCAGCCGCTCGAGCGGAACCGCCTCTGGCTCAACCCGCTCGACGCCGAGCAGAACTACGGCGTGATCGCGATGCGGGCCGGCCATCGCGACTCGGTGGTGGTGATCGACGGACAGCGAGCCGACTGGGGCGACCGCGGCCGGACCTGGACCAGCCTGCCGGCCCGACCCGACCTCCCGGCCCCGCTCCGGATCGACGACGTCCGGGTTCGATTCGACGAGGCGTACCTGTACCTCCGCCTCGACGTCGGCGCGATCGACTGGCGACGGGGCCGCTACCTGATCGGGATCGACACCCATCGTCCCGACCTCGGTGCCCGACGGCTGCCCCGGACCGGCCAGCGCTGCGAGATCGGGTTCGAGTTTGCGGTCGACCTGATCGGTCCGGATTCGAGCCAGGTACTGGTCGACCGCCCCTACAACCTCTACAAAACCGTCCCGCTGCCCGGAAGCGATCCGCCCCGCGTCATGCAGGTCTACAATCGCCCCTGGGAATCCCGCAGTCACGACGACCTGACCTGGGACACGCTGGTGGTCGAGACCAATCGGGCCCGGGTGGGCCGCGACGGCACGGTTTACCCGGCCATTACCTATCATCGCAATCGGCTCCGGCACGCGCGCCAGGCCGATCACTCGCTGGCGGACTGGTTTGCCGACCCGGCCACCCAGACGATCGAACTCCGGCTCCCGTGGGGCATGCTCCACGTCCTCGATCCGTCCTCCCGCCTGGTGCTCCGCGGAGCGGACGCTGGCGGCGGCCCGACCGGCGAGCCGACCGACGGCTTCCGCCTAACGGTCCAGAGCTACGACCCGGCCGGAGGTGGCGGCGCGCTCCTCGGCTGCGGCGGGGCGAGCGGCGAGCCGTTCCGGTACCAGTGGCCGACCTGGGAGGAGCCGACCTGGCACCAGGACACGAAGCCGCTGTTCGAAGCGATGCGGAGCGCCTTCGGGTCGATCCCC
>JAEUJH010000363.1 GCA_016794825.1 Gemmatimonadota bacterium | reverse complement strand
AGATCTCCGAGGTCACGCGGCGCCACGCGATCACGGAGACCACCTTCCATCGCTGGCGGAAGAAGTATGGGGGGCTCCAGGTCAGCGAGGCCAAACGCCTCCGGGCCCTCGAGGACGAGAATCGGCAGCTCAAGCGCCTCGTGGCCGACCAGGCCCTCAACATCCAGGTCATCAAGGACCTGCTGGGAAAACAGTGGTGACGGCCGAGCAGCGGCGGACGGCGGTCACCTACGTCTGCACGACCGCCGGCCTGAGCGAGCGGCGGGTGTGCCGCTACACGGGCTTTGCCCGGACCAGTCAGCGCTACCGCTCGCGCCGTCCGGTGCGGACCGCCTTGCGCGAGCGACTCGCCACGCTGGCCCTGCTCCGGCCGCGCTGGGGGTATCGCCGGCTGTATCGGCTGCTGCGGCGCGAAGGACAGCGGGTTAACCGGAAGCTCGTCTACCGCCTCTATCGGGAATTGGGCTTGGCAGTGCGCCGGCGCCGGCGGAAGCGCGTGGCTGTGGTCCGGCAGCCGCTGGCCCCGCCGACGGCGCCGCAGGTGCGGTGGAGCATGGACTTTGTGAGCGATGCCCTGGCCGATGGGCGGCGGTTTCGGGCCTTGACCTTCGTCGACGATTTCACCCGCGAGTGCCCGGCCATCGAGGTCGATCACGCCCTGTCGGGTGAGCGGGTCGTCCGCGTCCTCGAGCGCCTGGCGCAGACCCGCGGGCTGCCCGATCATCTGGTCTGCGACAACGGCCCCGAGTTTACCAGCGAGGCCCTCGACATCTGGGCGCACCGGCGCGGCGTGCGGCTCCACTTCATCGAGCCCGGCAAGCCGGTCCAGAATGCGTTTGCCGAGAGCTTCAACGGCCGCCTCCGGGACGAGTGTCTGAACGAAAGCTGGTTTGTCTCGCTGCCTGATGCTCGAGCCACGATCGAAGCGTGGCGCGCCGACTACAACGAGGTCCGACCCCACAGCAGCCTGGGCGATCGGACCCCAGCGGAGTTTCTCAGGACCCTGAAGGCCAGTGCGGGATCACCCTTTGCTACGGCGAACCTGACATAATGATTGGACCTGCTTTGGGTGTCAGGTCAAGCGGACTGCCACTAGGGCCGAATGGCCCCAGCCGTGTATGTAGGCTTCGCCGGGACCCTCCGCTGAGGTCCTTCTCAGCAGCTTTCCGCCCTTCGTACTGAGGTTCTGAGGGTCCCCCCATTTCAGGTCCAGTCTTAGGCTGACAGTCGGAGTGGGTGACCTTGGTCCCGTTCTTGGACAGGAAATGAGTAGAGTTAGGCAGCCTCTGACCTTGGTCCCGTTTCGAGACAGGAAATGAGTAGAGTTAGGCAGCCTCGACGGTCTGTTGGTCCTGACGTTGGGTGGCGAATTCGCTCGGGGTCAGGTGCCCGAGGGAGCCGTGGGGCCGGTGCTGATTGTAATCTACCCGCCAGGCCCCGATCGTGGCGGTGGCGGCGGCCAGCGAGCCGAACTGATGGACGTTGAGGCACTCGTCCCGGAGGCGACCGTTGAACGACTCGATGTGCGCGTTCTCCACGGGCTTACCGGGCCGGATGAAGTCGAGCTGCACCCCCCGCCGATAGGCCCAGTCCTCGAGGGCCCGGGACATGAACTCGGTCCCGTGATCCACCGTGATCGACCGCGGCGCCGGCCCACCGCCGATCGCGTGATCCAGCACGGCCGCCACATCGGCGCCGGAGAACCGAAACCGACACTCCAGGATCGGACTCTGGCGACTCCACTGATCGACCACCGTGAGGACCCGAAACGGCCGGCCGTCCCCGAGTTGATCGTGCACGAAATCCATGCTCCACCGCTCGGCCGGGCCCTCGGCGCGGAGCACGGGCCCGCGATGGAGCGCCATGTGTTTGCGCCGCCGCACCCGCATCCGCACCTGGAGCCCCTCGAGGCGGTACAACCGCCGGACCCGCTTGCGATTGACCAGCCACCCCTCGCGGCGGAGGAGCACCCAGATGCGGTTGGAGCCGAACCGCGGCCGGGCGTGGGCGAACTCCCGAATCCGGAGCCGGAGCGCCGACTGATCCTTCGCCGTGCTGCGTTTGTACCACCCGGCGCGACTGAACTGGGCCAACGCACAGGCGCGGCGAACGTCGGCCCCAAAGGTGGTGATGAACCACTGGGCGAGCTCGCGGCGGCGCGTTGGCCTCAGACTTTTTTTCGGAGGGCCTCGCTCAGCATGTGCTTGTCGAGCGTCAGGTCGGCCACCAGGCCCTTCAGGCGCCGGTTCTCCTCCTCCAGCTGCCGCATCCGGCGCAACTCGCTCACGCCCAAATGCGCGAACTTCTTCTTCCACTGATAGAACGTCGCCTCGCTGATCCCCAACTGCCGGCAGACATCCGCCGGCGGCGTCCCGCTCTCGGCCTGCCGGAGCGCGTAGGCGATCTGCTCCTCGGAAAACTTCGAGCGCTTCATCGATCCCTCCCTTTCCTGGTCGGGGACCGTCGGCGCTAACTTACTCTACTTCTGGCCTGTCGTACTTTTCCGGGGACAGGTCACACGCTGGAGTGCGAACTCCTGGATCGGCGCTCGCTCCCGACCCAGGCCGTGGCGCGGGCCGCCATTTTCCGGTTCATCGAAGGCTGGTATAACCCCCGGCGTCGTCATTCCGCGATCGGCTACCAATCACCGATCGCCTTCGAGCAGGCCTATGCCAACGCGGCTTGATTCCCCAGCCGCCAACCGTCCACGAAACCGGGTGAACTCCAGTTTCGCGGACCCCGGTGACGCTCCAAATGCTCTTTGACATTTACGAACGTGAGGTCACAACCACAAAAGTCGGCAAGCAGCCAGTCGCACGACCGGCGCGCGACACCGTTGTTTCTCGAATGGTGGGGGAGCGGCAGGACCGCCGAGAGCCTAACGAGCCGAGACTGGGACGGTTTCGTTCAGTGGCGCCGACAACGAGGCGACCGCCGACCGGGAGGAAGGGCGAAAGGCCGTCCGATCGGGAATCGGGCCATCATCCAACACCTAAAGTTCCTGCCGGAGGTTCTGAATTGGGCGGTCTACGCCGTTGATGGCTCCGGCGGATACCTGTTGGAGAAGAACCCGCTCAAGGGAATGCCATACCCGAAGGAAGGGCCAGTGAAGCGACCCGTCCTCCCCCACGATCAGTATACCGGGATGCGAGCGGCCGCATCGGAGCTGGGCGCCGAGTGCGAGTTGGCTATCGTGCTCGCGCACGAAACCGGCCATCTGACCGGCTCGATTCGTCGGCTCCGCTGGTCCGATATCGACCTCGACCGCTCGGTAGTCCGATGGCGGGGCGAGAACGACAAGGTCGGCAATGAGCATTCGACCCCCCTGACGGTCGAGGCGGTCGATGCGCTTCGGGCTTATCGGCGGCTCCAAGCTCGAATTGGTGACTGGTGGGTCTTTCCTTCCCCCAAGTCACCCTACGTTCCAGTGTCGAGGCACCTCGCCCGAACCTGGTGGCGGAGGCTCCAGAATCGCTCAGGAATCCCGAACCGGCCAGGGCTCGGTGGCATAGCCTCGGGCGGAAGTTCGCCACCGAGCTACGCCAGGCCCCCTACGGGACCTGGTTGACCTGGGCGGCTGGAAAAGCGCCCAGGTGGTCACCGCTGCTACCAGGGAGCGGACCACGGGAGCCAGCTTCAAGCGCTCGCAGCTCGCCGAAACACCACGGCGCTCGCCGTCTGAGCCGCCGAATCGACACCACGAATCGACACCATAGACCAGGCAACGAAAAGACCGCTGCGAGCGAACTCACAGCGGCCTAACGCTTTACTTCAATGGGCCTGGATAGAGTTGAACTATCGACCTCACGCTTATCAGGCGTGCGCTCTAACCACCTGAGCTACAGGCCCTTACGGCCTTCGCGACGGGCCGGGGAAGCTGCCCATGATAGCAGCCCCCGAGCCCGCCGGCAACCCTGGCCCTGACTCCCAGCGGGGGGTCGGACCACCCTCAGTTCAGCGTTCGTCGTCTTCGTCGATCTCGAACTCGCCGAAGCCCTCGTCGAGGTCCTCATCCTCGTCGAGGGTCTCTTCGTCGTCCTCGAATTCTTCGTCGTCCTCGAACTCGTCGTCGTCATCGTCGAAGTTGAAGCCGTCGCCGTCGAGTTCGTCTTCGTCTTCATCGAACCGACGACGCAACTCGACTTCCTCAAACGACGCCACCAGGGCCGACATGGGGACTCCCGCCTTCCTAGGGTAGGGTGAATGGGTACCGACGATCCTACACGCCAACCGCCCGAGCCGCCGCTCGGGCCGCCTTCCGCCGTTCCGTCTGGGACAGGACCCGCTTCCGCAGCCTGATCGTCTCCGGGGTCACCTCGATCAACTCGTCGTCCTCGATGTATTCGAGGGCGTACTCGAGGGTGATCTCGCGAGGCGGCTCCAGGATGATGTTCTCGTCGGACGCGGTGGTCCGCATGTTGGTCAGCTTCTTTTCCTTGGCCACGTTGACGTCCATGTCCTCGGGCCGGGAGTTTTCGCCGACGATCATGCCCTCGTACACGTCGACCCCGGGCGGCACGAACAGCTGCGCCCGCTCCTGGAGGTTGCCGAGCGCAAACCCGACCGCCGAGCCCTCACGATCCGCCACCAGGACCCCCCGCTTCCGACCGGCCAGCGGCCCCGCCCACGGGCCGTACTCCAGGAACCGATGGTGCAAGGTTCCATTGCCCCGGGTGTCCGTCAAGAACTCCGACCGGTACCCGAACAGGCCCCGCGACGGGATCTTGAAGACGATCCGCACCATGCCCTTGCCCGGGTTCCGCATCTCGGTCAGCTCGGCCCGCCGGGGGCCCAGCTTCTCCATGACGGCTCCCATGTAGCTCTCAGGCACATCGACCATCAGTTCCTCGTACGGCTCCAGCCGGGTCCCGTCGGGGCCTTCCTTGGTGATGACCCGGGGCCGGGAGACCTGGAACTCGTACCCCTCGCGGCGCATGGTCTCCATCAGGATGCCCAGATGGAGCTCGCCGCGACCGCTGACGGACAGCGTTTCCGGCGAATCGGTTTCCTCGACCCGGAGCGCCACGTTCCGCTCCAGCTCCTTGAAGAGCCGATCCCGGACCTGCCGGCTGGTGACGTACTTGCCTTCCCGCCCCGAAAACGGCGAGTTGTTGAGCGAGAAATCGACCGAAATGGTCGGTTCCTCGACGGCAATGCCCTCGAGCCGCTCCGGCCGCTCCACGTCGGTCAGGGTCTTCCCGATTTCGATCCCCTCGAACCCGCTGACCACGACGATGTCGCCCGCGGACGCCTCGGCCACTTCCACCCGGGCCAGGCCCTCGAACGCGTACAGCTTGGTGATCCGGCTCCGCTCGATGATCTCGGCGTCGACCAGCCCGGGTTCACCCAGGGGGAGCAGGGCCACCGGATCGCCGACCTTGAGGCGACCCCGCTCGATCCGCCCGATCCCGAGTCGACCCAGGAAGGGCGAGTAGTCGAGGGTCGAGATCAGCATCTGAAACGGCCCCGTCGGATCGCCGGTCGGGGCCGGGACATGCGAAACGATCGCGTCGAACAGCGGGGTCAGGGTGGTGCCCGCCTGGTCGAGTTCCGTGGTGGCGGTGCCGTGCCGGCTGGAGGTGTAGAGAAACGGCGCCTCGAGCTGCTCGTGGGAGGCCTCGAGGTCAATGAACAGACCGAGGACTTCGTCGTGGACCCGGTAGGGCTCGGCGTCGGGGCGGTCGATCTTGTTGATCGCCACGATCGGCTTGAGGCCGAGGCCGAGGGCCTTTCGGGTGACGAAACGAGTCTGGGGCATCGGACCTTCGGCGGCGTCGACCAGAATCAAGACGCCATCCACCATCCGAAGGATTCGTTCCACCTCGCCCCCGAAATCGGCGTGGCCGGGGGTGTCGACGATGTTGATCTTGGTGTCGCCCCAGCGAACGGCCGTGTTCTTGGCCAGGATGGTAATGCCCCGCTCCCGCTCGAGCGGATTGGAGTCCATCACGCGCTCTTCGACGTGCTGATTGTCGCGGAAGACGCCCGCTTGGCGGAGCATCTGATCCACCAGGGTGGTCTTCCCGTGATCGACGTGCGCGATAATGGCGATGTTACGAATCTGCACAGCTTTGCGCCCCCTTCGGCGGGCCATATATAGGCGGCGCTAGGGGAGGGCGCAAGGCAGGGGCGAGGGAGCCCCGCCCGGGGGGGACCCGGGCCAGGTCGCCGAGGGTCCGCGAGGCGCCGGCGGGGAGGACGGGCGACCGGTCAGGAGGAGCCGGCGAGGGGTAGCTATCGACCGTTCAGGAGGGGCCGGGTTGGGTAGCTGGCTATCGGCCCTTTGAGGTGCTGGCGGGGCGTCCAGAAACCCCGGCAGACGGGCCTCCGGGGTCACGGCGCCGGCCGGGCCCTCCCGCCGGACTGGCCTCCACGGGGCAGGCTAGTGCCGGTGCCCGGCGTGGTGGTGATGGTGGCCGTGATGATGCCCGGAACCCGTTTCCCGGCGGAGACAATCGAGCCCCTGGCAGTGGTCGACGCACTCGAGCTGGAGGGTCGAATGCTGGATCCCGAGGTGCTCGAGGTCATGGAGCATCCGTTCGAGCGCCGCGGGGTGACGGGACAGGTCCGGGACGACGACGTGCCCGCTCATGGCCACGACACCGCTGGTAACGGTCCAGACATGGAGGTCGTGGACGTCCCGGACCCCGTCGACCGCCAGGAGGCGACGGCGGACCTCGTCCATCGGCACGTGGGGCGGCGCGGCCTCGAGCAACACGTCGGTGCTCTCCCGGAGCAGCTGCCAGGCCCCCCCGAGGATCAGGAGGGACAGCACGATCGAAACGATCGGATCGGCCAGGGTCCAGCCCGTGAACTGAACGATCAGGGCCGCGATCAGGGCGCCCACCGAGCCGAGGGCGTCGCCGAGGACGTGGAGGTAGGCCCCCCGGACGTTGAGGCCCCCGTGCCGGACGTCATGGAGGATCCGGAGGCTGAACAGATTGATCAACAATCCAGCGGCGGCCGCGATCAGGAAGATGTCGACCCGGATCGGCTGCGGCCGGCCCAGGCGATCGATGGCCTCGAGAATGACGGCCACCGCGATCCCGATCAGGGCGGCGCCGTTGACCACGGCCGCCAGGATCTCGAGCCGGAGGTACCCATAGGTCTTGGAGGGCGACGCCGGCCGGCGGGCCAGCCAGGCCGTGAACGCCGACAGGGCCAGCGCGGCGACGTCGATGAGCATGTGGCCGGCATCGGCCAGGAGGGCAAGCGCACCGCTGACCCAGCCCGCCACCGCCTCGATCACCATGAAGATGGTGGTGAGGACGAGGACGATCAGGAGCTTCCGGGAAACGACCTCTCGCACGGAAGGGGACGGGGTACTTACCTTCTCGGGTATGGAGCCCCCGGAATCGACGTCGGTCATCGGCGGCCTGCTGGGCGTCGTGGCGCTGGTCATCGCCAACGCCTTCTTCGTGGCCGCCGAATTCGCGCTGGTCGGGGCCCGGAAAACCCGGCTGGAAGAGATGATCCGGGCCGGCGACCGCAAAGCTACCCTGGCCCGCCGGGCCGTTCAATCACTCGACCGCTACATCTCCGCCACCCAGCTCGGCATCACGCTGTCGTCGCTCGGCCTCGGCTGGGCGGGTGAGCCGGCTCTGGCCCACCTGATCGAAGGGGGGATCGGCTTCCTCCCGGCGGCCATCCAGCCGGTGGCCGCCCACTCGATTGCCGTGGCCGTGGCCTTCGCCACCATTTCGGTCCTCCACATCGTCCTCGGCGAGCTGATGCCGAAGGCCGTGGCCCTGCTCTACCCCGAGGATGTCTCCCGGTGGACGGCCGGTCCGCTGATCGGCTTCGCCTGGCTCATGACCTTCCCGATCAAGGTCCTGAACGGCTCCGCCACCGCGCTGCTCCGGCTCTTCAAGATCCGGGCGCCCACCGAGCACGAACGGGTCCACAGTCCGGAAGAAATCCGGATGCTGGTCGAGCAGAGCGAAGAGGGGGGACAACTCGGGCAACAGAACGCCCGCCTGCTCGAAGGCGTGTTCGAGTTCACCGAAAAGAACGCCCAGGACGTGATGACGCCGCGCACCGACATCGTGGCGCTCGAGGCCGGGCTGACGGTCGAGCAGGCGGCCGACATCGTGGCCGCGGCCGGGCGGTCCCGCTACCCGGTGCACCTCGACTCGCTCGACGAGATCGTCGGCATCGTCCACGCCAAGGACATTCTGCGGGCCCTCCGGACCTCGCCCGGCGACCCCGTCCGCTCGATCAGCCGCCCGCCCCACCTGGTGCCGGGCACCCGGGAGGTCGAAGACGTCCTGGCCGACATGAAGCGCCTCAAGGTCCACATGGCGATCGTGATCGACGAGTACGGCGGCACGGCGGGACTGGTGACGATGGAAGACCTGCTGGAAGAGATCGTCGGACCGATCTTCGACGAGCACGACGAGATCGAGCGGCCGCAGCCCGCCGAAGGCGCCCCGATCCTCGACGGCGCCATGCCGATCGGCCAGTTCAACACCGAGTACGAAGCCGAACTCGACGACACCGACTACACCACGCTGGGCGGATTCCTCTTTGGCCAGCTCGGCCGCCTGCCGCTCCCCGGCGACCGCGTGGTGGCCGGAGGCATGGTGTTCGAGATCGTGGCGATGGAAGGACGGCGGGTAAAGACGGTCCGCCTGGCCGAACGGCGCCCCCGGGCGCCGGCCTGACCCTCCCTCGGGTCAGGGCCGGCTGTTTCGATCAGCGGGCCAGGTGGGTGGCCAACCGAGCGGCCAGTTCGAGCGACTCCCGCATGCTCCCCGCGTCGGCAATGCCCTGCCCCGCAATGTCGAACGCGGTGCCGTGATCCGGTGAGGTCCGCGGAAACGGCAACCCCAGCGTCACGTTGACACCTTTCCCGAAGGCCGCGACCTTGATCGCGGTCATCCCGACGTCGTGGTAGGGCGCCAGCACGGCGTCGAACTCCCCCCGCATGGCCCGCACGAACACGGTGTCCGCCGGAATCGGACCGGCCGCGCCCAACGCGGCGGCGGCCGGCGCCAGCACCCGCTCCTCCTCGTCGCCGAAGAGCCCCTGCTCGCCGGCATGGGGATTGACCGCGCAGACCGCGAGCCGCGGGGCCTCGATCCCGAACCATTCCTTGAGACCGCGGCTGGTGACCCGCCCGGTCCGCACGACCCGATCGACCGTGAGCAGCGCCGGCACGTCGCGAAAGGCGACATGGGTCGTCACCAGAACCACCCGGAGCCGGTCGGCGGCCAGCATCATGGCCACGTCCACGTCGCCGGCCAGGTGGGCCAGCCACTCGGTGTGGCCGGGATACCGAAACCCGGCAACATGGAGGGCGTGCTTCTCGACCGGGGCGGTGACGATCGCGTCGACCTCGCCAGCCAGCGCCAGCGCCACGGCCCGTTCGACGGCATGCCCCGCCAGCTTGCCGGCCCGCGCCACCCGGGGCCGATCGTCGCCGCGGGCGCCCGAACCGCTCTTCCAGGTTCCGACGGGAACGCTGACGACCCCGGGCAAAGCCGGGATCTGATCGTCAGCGCCAATGATGGTCAGGTCGGCATCGAGCGGCCGGGCCAGCGCGGCCGCCACGATTTCGGGGCCGATGCCTCGCGGGTCCCCGAGGGTCACCGCGAGGCGAGGCCGCCGGGGGGTCAAATCGGTCGGACCTCCACGAAGTTCGCTTCGCGGAGGCGAGTCAGGTGTTTCTCCCGCCCCAGAATGCCCGCAAGTCGGGCCCGGATCTGATCGCGGACGTCTTCGAAGCGGACGTCGCCCGCCGGGATCCGTTTGGTGAGCTGGACAATGGCCCACTTGGATCGGTTCGGATCGGGCGAGTCGAGCCGGAACAAGGGCACCAACTCGCCCTCCTTCACGTCCCGAATCGCTTCGCCATAGGAGGGCGCGGACTGGACCAGGCGGTCGAGCGGGAACTGCTCGGCTTCGCGCTCTTCCATCTTGTCGTGATGGAGCCGCTGCAGACTGTCGAAGGGTGCCCCATCCTTGACCGCGCGATAGACCGACTCCGCCAGCAATCGGGTGCTGTCGGCCCGGATCGAATCGACGACCGGCATGATCAGGATGTGGCG
>JAEUJH010000922.1 GCA_016794825.1 Gemmatimonadota bacterium | reverse complement strand
CCGGCGTGACGCCGGATCTGGATGATGGCCGCCCGGTGTTCCCGGAACTTGGCGATCATGACCCGGACGTAGGCGCGGATGACCCGGGCCAGCGGTGCCCCCGCCATCCGCCGCGAGTTCAACGCCGCCTCGAGCCCGTCGGCACAGTCGCCCAGGACTTCTTCGGCCAGGGCGTGGAGGAGCGCTTCCTTGCCCCGGAACCGGGCGTAGAACCCCCCGATCGACACCCCGGCCCGGTCCACCACCTCGGCGATGGTCACGGTGGCGAAGTCGCGCTCGGCCAGGAGGGCCAGCCCGGCGGCGACGATCGCGTCGGAGGTAGCCCGGGAGCGGGCCTGACGGGGCGGGCGGCTGAGGGGGCTCGGCGCGGTCATATCACGAATGCGAATCGTATTCGCGTTTTCTGACCGCCGCAACCCCCGCCCGGGGCCGCACCGCCGCCGGCGTCGGTTTCCCGACGTCGCGATGCGATCAGGGCCAGTCGATCAGTTCCGCCGGCGGCGCCGCGAACTCCGGGGGCCCATGCGCCTTGGTGTCGAGGGCGTCGCCGGCCCGCCGATTGATCAGGACGGTGCTCCAGGTCCACCGTCCCGCGTCGTACCGGGCGCCCGACACCCAGAGCGCCAGCCGATCCTCCGCGGGGAGATACTCGAAGCTGGCGCGGTAGACGATGTCCCGGAGTCGGGCGTCGTCGCCCTTGGCCACGAGGGGTGTGCGGACCGGGGTCCAGACAAGACCATCGGGGCTCCGGGCCAGGAACAGGGCCGGCGTGGTGCAGCTGCCCGGCTTCTTGGCGTTGTAGACCGCCCAGTATTCCTGCCGACTCTCGATCCAGGCGACGTCGACGTGCCAGGGATACAGCCCGTCGTGCGCCAGCGCCAGCGCGGTGGGCGGACCCCAGGCCACGCCGTCGGTGCTCCGCCGGACCTCGAGCGTCACCGCGGCGGCCGAGCAGCCGACGGGGCCGCCGTTGATCGACCACATCCACCAGTCGCCGGCGGCCCGCCGTACCACCGCGGGCGAGATCAACTCGTGACTCGGCACCGTGATCACCTTGACCGGGGTGCTCCACTGGACCCCGTCGGTCGAGGTGGTGAGCCAGATCAGGTTGCCGTTCGACGCTTCGCGATAGTAGAGCCACGCTTCCTGTCGCTCGGGGTTCCAGACCAGATCCGGATCGGAGTGGTGCCCGAACGGGGGCGACCCGACCACCGGATTGGGGGCGCCGGGCGCCAGAGCCCACCGCTCGGCGGTGCGCCCGGCAAACACCGACGGCAACTCGAACCCGGCATTGCCTCCTGGATACGGGGTGATGGCCAGGCGGCGCGGCAGGGCCCACGGCACCCGGGCGTGGTCGGGGTGAACCGTTTCGCCGGAGCCGTCGAAGGTGGTGAACGCCAGATTGAAGTACTGGTCGAAGGGCAGCGGCACTTCCTCGGGCGCTCGGGCGGAGAAGCGGAAGTAGACCGAGTCGACGCCGTCCACCACCGCCACCACCGACGCGGGCCCGGTCATCGGGCCCAGGGTAAACTGGGCCCGGGCCAGTCCATCGACGCCGGTGGCCGTCCCCTCGGGCGCCACCACGCCGTTGACGGCCAGCACCCAGGCCACCGGCACGGCGGCGGCGGGGCGGCCGCGATCGTCGCGGACCGCCACGGCCAGGGACACGGGGAGTCGGTCTCCAGCGATTCCAATCTGCTGGTCGCCGGCGGTGGCGAATGCCACTCGGCCCGCGACGGTCGGCGCTGCCGGCCCATCACAGCCAGCCGCCCCGGCAAGGGCGCCGAGGAGACCCGATCTTGCCACCAGTTCGATGAGTCGCACGGCCAAGCTCGCGGTTCGGATCTTCCCTTGAGTGACCCCCGCACCGCCGCGCCCGTCACTGCCAACCTTCAACCGCCTGGCTCCACGCCCGCCGCTCTGGCCCACTCGGTGCCCGAGGGCGATACTTGACGCGGTCCCCCCTCGAGGCTCCATGGCCGACCCGGCTGCCGCGACCGGTCCCAACCTGACCCGCCTGCTCCGCGCCTGGCGGGCGGGATCGGATGGTGCGCTCGATCAGCTGATTTCCGCGGTGTACGACGAGTTGGGCGCCATTGCCCGGCGGCACCTCGGCCGGGAGCGGCCCGGCCACACGCTCGATACGGGCGCCCTGGTCCACGAAGCCTACCTCAACCTCATCGACCAGGCCGCCGTCGACTGGCAGGACCGGGTTCATTTCTTTGCCATCGCCAGCCGGACGATGCGCCGGGTGTTGGTCTGGCACGCCCGGAAGCGGGGCACGGTCAAGCGCGACGGCGGCCGGCCGGTGTCGCTCGACGAGGTGGTTGCACTGGCCGCGGGGCGCGACGAGCCGGCCATCGACCTGCTGGCGCTCGACGACGCACTCCAACGCCTCGAGGCTACCGACCCCCGGCTCTGCCGGGTGGTCGAATGCCGGTTCTTCGGGGGCCTCGGGATCGACGAAACGGCCGAGGCGCTCGGAATCTCGCCCGCCACGGTGAAGCGCGACTGGCAGGCCGCGCGGGCGTGGCTCCGGCTGGCCCTGACCGATCCCGCCTGACATGGATCTCGATCCGGACCTCTGGCGTCGAGCCCGTCCGCTGCTCGACGCCGCGCTCGACCTCCCGGCCGACGCCCGTGAGGCGTATCTCGACCAGGCCTGTCACGGCGACCCCGCGCTTCGGGGGACGGTGGCGGCGTTGGTGGCCGCGGCCGAAGACGAGCGGCCCTTCCTCGATTCCCTCCCCCGCGACGCCGTCGCCGACCTGGCGAACCTTCCCGCGGCGGCGGAAGGCGACGGGACGGAGCCCGGTCAGAAGATCGGCCCCTATCGGATCCTCCGCCTCCTCGGGGCCGGCGGCATGGGCGCGGTCTATCTGGCCCGCCGGGACGACGGTGAGTTCGAGCAACAGGTGGCCCTGAAGCTGATCCGGGCCGGGCCCCTGAGCCACGAGACCGTGGCCCGGTTCCGGCGGGAGCGGCAGATCCTGGCCTGGCTCAACCATCCGACGATTGCGCGGCTGCTTGACGGCGGCGTGTCGGAGGCCGGGCCCTACCTGGTCATGGAGTACGTCGAGGGCCAACCGATCGACCAGTACTGCGACCGGAACCGTCTTGGAATCGCCGACCGGCTCCGGGTCTTTCTCTCGGTTTGCGAGGCGGTGGATCACGCCCACAAGGCCCTCGTCATCCACCGCGACCTCAAGCCCGCCAACATCCTGGTCACCGCGGCGGGCGAGGTGAAACTGCTCGATTTCGGCATTGCCCGGCTGCTCGACGCCAACCCGGCCGCCGACCCGCTGACCGGCGCCGAGCATCGCCTCCTGACCCGGGAGTACGCGAGCCCGGAGCAATTCCGGAATGGGCCCCTCACCACGGCGACGGACGGCTACGCCCTGGGCGCCGTGCTCTACCAGCTCCTGACCGGGCGACTGCCGCACGACCTCCGGGGCCTTTCGGCCGCGGCCGCCGAGCGAGCCGTGTGCGACACGGGCCCGGCCCGTCCCAGCACGATTCGACGGGAACTGCGCGGTGATCTCGACACCATCCTGCTCCGGGCACTCCACCACGATCCCGCTCGTCGCTACGGGTCGGCCGCAGCCCTGGCCGACGACCTCGTCCGGCACCTCGAACGGCGCCCGGTGTCGGCCCGCGCGGACACCTTGACCTATCGGGTTGGCCGCTTCGTCCGTCGCAACGCGATGAGCGTGGCCGCCGCCGCCGCGATCCTGATCCTGCTGGTGGGCGGAGCGCTGGCCACCGCGTACCAAGGTGCCCGGGCCCAGCGGCGGTTCGACAACGTCCGGACTCTGGCCCACGCGCTCCTGTTCGATCTCCACGACGCGATCCGCGATCTCCCCGGCGCCACGCCGGCCCGGGAAGCGCTGGTGTCACACGCGCTCGACTATCTCGACCAGCTCCGGGCCGACGCCCCCAGCGATCCGGCCCTGCAGCTCGAGCTGGCCGCGGCCTACGACCAGATCGGCGAGATCCAGGGGAACCCCCATCGCGCCAATCTCGGCGACCTGGCCGGCGCGATGACCAGCTACGGCACCGCCCTGGCCCTCCGGGAAGCGGTGTGGCGGCACGATTCCACGAACGCCGCCGTCCGCCACGCCCTCGGCGTGAGCTACGGGCACCTGGCCGTGGTGACGTCGTGGAGCGGGAGGAATGACGAGGCCATCCGGCTGAGTCAGCGGGGCATCGATCTGTTGACGCCGCTGCACGACGCCGGGCCCGGGGCGGCCGTCATCGCCGGCGATCTCGGCCGGATCGAGTCCGAACTTGGCTGGTGGCTGATCTGGGCCGGACAGGTCGAACAGGGGATGGCGTGGCTCGACCGAGCCGTCGGCCGGTTGACGAGCCGGGGTGGTCCCCCGACCGACGACGCCGACGCCGGGATCGATCTGTGGCGGGCCTATTCGTACCAGGTCGACGGCTACCGGTTTACGGAGCGGCCCGGCCCGGCGCTGGCGTTGCTCGAGACCACGGCGCTCCCCCATCTCGACCGGCTGGCCGAGCGCCACCCCACCCACCCGGCCATCTGGTACAGTCTCCATGTCTGTCACGACTTCATTGGCGCCATGCTCAAGGCGCTCGGCCGGCTCGACGAGGCCCGGCCGGCGTTCCTCGAATCGCAGCGGATGGCCCGCCGGATGGTCGAGGCCGACTCGGCCAACCAGAAGGCTTTCGAGGGACTGGCCCGCTCGCATGGCTCGCTGGGCGATCTGGCCGTGGCTTCGGGACGTCTCGACGCGGCCATCGGCGAATTCGAGGCCGGGGTGGAGGTGTTCCGCAAGTTGTTCGACCGGAACCCGCGGAACGTCGAGATCGCCAACATGCTGGGCAACGCCCAGCGGCGGGTCTGCGAGGTCCTCCGCGACGGCCGTCGGCCCCATCAGGCCCTCGACTGGTGCCTGGCGAGCGAGCAGGTGCTCGAACGGGTGGTTTCGGCCAACACCGCCAACGCGGTGGTTCGGGCCAATCTGGGCTCGGCCTACGTGCTGACCGCCCGCGCCTACCGGGCTCTGGCCGCCACCGTCGACCCGGCAGACGCCGCCCGGTTTCGCGATTTTGCCAGGTCGCGATACGGTGACGGGCTCCAGCTGCTGCGGGAACTCGAGGGGACGGACGCCATCCCGGAATTCCGCCCCGACTCGGTGGCGGCCGAGATGGCGTCCCTCGACCTCCGAGACCGCCCGCCCGGTCAGTGACAGAGAACCACGTTGACCATCAGCGACTTGTCGGAGTACTGGATCACGGGTCCCTTGTAGTCGTCGGTCGTCTTGCACCCGATCAGCTTGGCGTAGTTCCGCTCCGAGATCATCAGCCAGATGGTCCGCCGCTCCCCGTCCACCGTCCCGGCGAGTTCGACCATCCGGACCCCGCTGGCGGCGTCCTTGGCCTGCACCACCTTCACGTTGGCCAGATCGCCAGCCACCGCCACCCCTGGCATCGCCACCGTCAGTCCCAGGGCCATCGTGGCGGTCACGAGCAACGAACGACCAATCACCGTGTTCATGCGAACCTCCTGAAATGGGTTGGACCCGGGACCTGAAGGACCTGCCGGTTCGAGAACGGGCACCGGGTTACCGGACGGCCCGGATGACCACGCGGCGGTTTTCTTTCCGGCCCTCCGCGGTGTCGTTCGAGGCCACCGGCTCGGTCTCGCCTTTGCCGACCGACCGTAGCCGGTTGGCCGCGATCCCCTGATCGGTCAGGTACTTCACCACGGCCGCCGCGCGGCGTTCCGACAGCTTGAGGTTGTAGGCGTCGTCGCCCTGCGCGTCGGTATGGCCCTCGATCGTCACCGCCAGCGAGTCGGCCCGCCGCAGCGCCTCCACCAGGTCGGTCAGCACCCTGGTGGACTCGGGCCGGAGCCGATCACTGTCGATGTCGAAGAAGATCCCCCGGGTGGTCACCGCGCCCTCGGTGGTGAGGGCGTGGTAGAGGTCGTCGAGGCCGGAGGCCACCACGACGTCGGTCAGGTAGCTCGGGAACCGGGCGTTGGCCGACATCCGGAACTCGAGCACCCTGGTGGACGGGAACTGCGCGGTCGGAACCTGGGCCACCCGGTCGGCGTCGAGGTAGAGGATGGCGTAGCCACTGTCGACCTGAAGCTTGACCGCCACTTCCTTCCCCACGATCCGCGGCAGGTAGGTGGCGGAGAGCTCCCGGCCCTGACGGTAGACCCCGGGGCGGGAGTAGAGGTGGATGTAGTCGTGCGGGTTCCGCGCCAGGGCCTGGGTCAGCGGCGCGAAATGCAGGGCCACCCCGATGTTGGCAGTCGGGATCTTGAGGCTGAACTCGACGCTGTACGACGGGCCGGTCTCGTCCGGCAGCTCGAGCTGGAACACGGAGTTGCTGGTGGCCTCGAGCCATTTTTTTCCCGCCAACTCCACCACCTGCATGTTGCCCGAGCCGAATCGGAAATCGGTCGCCGGAAACCGGCCGACCGGCTGGCTCTCGAGAGACACCGCCCGGAGCACCCGCTTGCCGGGCACGAAGTCGTAGTTGCGCCAGACCCCCTCGCCGGGCTGTTGAACCCGACGGGCCGCTTCGTCCTGATCGGTGATCGGCTCGCCGTTCTCGTCGGTGATGACCTCGCCCTTGGCATCGGTCACCACCACCGGCTTCCCGTCCTTGGCGGCCTTGTCAGCGCAGGCTTTGTCGCCCAGGGCGCACTTGACCGCCTTGTCAGCGGCGTCGCCGACCTTTTTCTCGATCGATCGTTGGATGGTGCTGCCGACCCTCTTGGGGATCTGCGCCAGGGCCGAGGAAGGCATGGCGAGCCCACCGGCCAGCACGAAACCGATCAACGACAGGAGCTGCGGCACGGACATGAGACCCTCCAGGAGGATGGCGGAACGGCCTTCATCCTGCAGAAGGGCCAAACCGGGGCCAACCGGCTCATGCCCGGAAAACCGAGGCGGCGAGGCGGCGATGTCGATAGATTGCGATTCCACGCCCCACCGAACGCCAAACCGGAGGTTGGTGTGCTCGATCAGTCGACGTCATCGATCTGCTATTTCCAGGGCCGCTGGCACACCGGGCCCGTCCCCCTCTATTCCTCCGAGGACAACGCGAGCTGGCTCGCCAACGCCGTCTTCGACGGCGCCCGCGCGTTCGAGGGCGTGGCGCCCGACCTCGATCGCCATTGTCAGCGGATCATCCGCTCGGCGCAGGGACTCAAGCTGGTCCCCACCAAGACCTGGGAAGAGATCCACGCGCTGGCGCTCGAGGGCATTGCCCGCTTCCACCCCGACACCCCGCTCTACGTCCGGCCGATGTTCTGGGCCACCAAGGGCAACGTCATCCCGGTGTCGGACGCGACCGAGTTCGCGCTGGTGATCCTGCCGGAGCCGCTGTTCGACCCGGCCAAGGGATTCTCGGCGTGCCTGTCACCGTACCGGCGGCCCGGCCCGGAGCAGGCGCCGACCCACGCCAAGGCGGCCTGCCTCTACCCGCTGGCCGGTCTGGCGGCCCGCGAGGCGCAGACCCGCGGCTTCGACAACGCCCTGATGTGCGACCCGCTCGGCCAGGTGGCGGAGTTCACGGCCCAGAACGTGATGATCGGGCGGGACGGCGTCTGCCACACCCCGGTGCCCAACGGCACCTTCCTGAACGGGATCACCCGGCAGCGCGTCATCGGGCTCCTCCGCGACGCCGGCATCGAAGTGGTGGAACGGACCATCCGACCGGCCGAGATCCTCGAAGCCGACGAGGTCTTCTCCACCGGGAACCACAGCAAGGTGCTGCCCTGCCTCCGCTACGAGTCGCGAACCCTCGAGCCGGGCCCGATCTATCGCCAGGCGCGGGCGCTGTACTGGGAGTTTGCCCACAGCGGACGGGGAGCGGCCGCGGCCGCGCGATGACGGGCCGCCCCATTCACCTGCTCTCGCGCCGGGGGTTCGTCGCCGGCAGCGTGGCCGCGCTGGCCCCCGCCGCCCTGCGGCTCCGGCAACCCCGGTGGCTCGACGAGCTCGATCAGTTCATCGACGCCGAGATGACGACCGCGCTGATTCCCGGCCTGGCGGCGGTCATCGTCAAGGACGGCCGGATCGCGTGGTCGCGCGGCTACGGGTGGGCCGACATTTCCGGTCGGCGGCGGATGGATCCGGTCCGCACCATCCAGAACATCGGGTCGATCTCGAAGACCATCACCGCCACCGCGGTCATGCAGCAGGTCGAACGGAACCGGATCGGGCTCGACGACGACGTGAACCGGCTGCTCCCCTTTCCGGTCCGCCATCCCGCCCATCCCGACGTCCCGATCACGCCCCGGCTCCTCCTGACCCACCGTTCCGGGATCGTCGACGGCGAGGCCTACATGGCCTCCTACGCCTGCGGCGACCCCACGACCGCGTTAGGCGACTGGCTCCGCGACTACCTGGCGCCCGACGGCCGGCTCTTTCGCGCGGACGGCAACTTCGGAGACCGACCCGGCGCCACCTGGAAGTACTCCAACATCGGCTTCGGGCTCCTCGGCCATCTTGTCGAGCGGACCTCGGGGCTGCCGTTTCCGGCCTACACCCGGCAGCACATCTTCGAACCCCTCGGCCTCCGGAACACGGGGTGGCTCTGGGCCGACATCGATCCCGCCACCCACGCCGTCAACTACGAACCGATCACCGAGGCCACCCGGCAGGACCTGGAGGGGTTCCGACGGCTCGGTTTTGCCACCAAACCGCCGGAGCGGCATCCGACCCTGGGCGACTTCCAGCCGCTCTGCGGCTACAACTTCGTCACCTATCCCGATGGGGGCCTCCGGATCAGCGCCACCGGACTGGCCCGGTTCCTCCTGGCCAACATGGGCACCGGCGACCCGATCCTCCGCTCGGCCACGCTGGCCACCATCCGCACGCCGTTGAGCGGCGCCGGGGGCGCCGAGGGTCAGGGCCTGGCCTGGCACAGCGCCCGACGAGAGGGCGAGGCCATTCGGTGGGGACACAACGGCGCCGATCCGGGCGTCCGGACCAACATGTGGTTCCGCCCGTCCGACGGGGTCGGCGCCATCGTGTTCGTCAATCGCAGCGGCGTCAACCTCGACCGGTTCATCGACCGGATGCTGGCGGCGGCGAGCCGACTCTGAGCCGGGGCAGGAGCGCGATCAACCCGGCCACCACCAGGGCACTCCCCACCACCAGCATGGCCGCCACCATGCTCTGGGTCAGATCGCGGAGTTTCCCGATCAGGAACGGACTCGCGTAACCCGCCAGGTTGCCGACCGAGTTGATCCACGCAATGCCCGCCGCGGCACCCGCCCCGCTCAGAATGGCGGTCGGGAGCGACCAGAAGCTCGAGGCCGCCGACAGGATGCCCGCCGTGGCCACCGTCAGCGCGGCAATGCCCGCCCAGCCCCCCACGCCCGGCAGCGCGCTCACGCCGAGCGCGATCCCACCGAGGATGGCGGGGCCCGCGGTGTGGAGACGCCGCCGGCCGGTGGCGTCGGCGCGGCGGCCGTTCCAGACCATGGCCACCGCCGCGACCGCCCACGGAATGACCGAGATGAGCCCGATCCGGACGTTGTCGGTGGTGATCGTCTCCTTGATGATCTGGGGCAGCCAGAACGAAATGGCGTAGATGCCCAGCGCCACCCCGAAGTAGACCAGGCAGAGGAGCCAGGTCCGCGGATCGGCAAACGCGCCGCCGATGGTCTGCCGGGCGCCGGTGTC
>JAEUJH010000920.1 GCA_016794825.1 Gemmatimonadota bacterium | reverse complement strand
AGCGCCGGTCCCATCGGCGCCGGCGTGATCCGCTCGAGCCGGGCCGCCACCTCGCGAAGGCGGGCCTCGGTGATGGTGCGCGCCTCGGCGAGGAGTGCTTCGGCCGGCGCCGAATCAGGCATCGAACTGGGTCAGTTTGAGAACGCCCGCGGCGTCCTCCAGCACCCGTTCGACCCTCGCTTCGGCCTCGGTCAACCGCTCTTGCGCGGTGCGGAGTCGGCTGACCCCCTCTTCGAACAGGGTCAGCGCCTGATCGAGGTCGACGTCGTCGCCCTCGAGCGCCCGCACGATTTCCTCGAGCCGACGGAGGTCGGCGCTCAGCGGATCGATCGTCATTCGGCCCTCGCCGGAATGGTCCCGTCGGAAACCCGGAGCGTAAACGGCGCCCCGGCCGGCAGTTCGTCGCGCCGACGGACCACCCGCCCGTCCGGGTGACGCGCGACGCTGTACCCGCGGCCCAGCACCTCGAGCGGCGACAGCGCGTGCAGGGAGGCCGCGAGCCGCTCGAGCTGTCCTCGCCGCTCGCTCACCCGGCCCTGAATGGCTCGCTCGGCCCGGATCGACGATCGGGCCAGCCGCTCCGCCAGAACCCGGGTCCGGCGCCGGAGCCCACCGCCCAGCCGGCTCGCGAGCGACGCGACGTGGCGCGCCACCAGCGCCCGGTCGGGCAAGGCCACGGCCGCCGCCGCCGACGGGGTGGCGGCCCGAACGTCGGCCACCAGATCGGTGAGGGTCACGTCGGTTTCGTGCCCCACGGCCGACACCGTCGGCACCCGAACCGCCGCCACCGCCCGGCAGACCGGTTCGGCGTTGAACGCGAGCAGGTCGTCGCGCGCGCCGCCCCCGCGGGCCACGATGCAGAGGTCCACCTCCGGCAGCCGGTTGACCAGGCCGAGGGCCTCGACCAGTTCGTCGACCGCCTCGTCGCCCTGCACTCGGGCCGGCACCAGGAGGATCCGGACCGCCGGCCAGCGCCGCCGGGCCACGGTCACGATGTCATGGACCACGGCGCCGTCCGGGCTGGTCACCACCGCGACGGTCCGCGGAAACTCGGGCAGGTCGCGCTTCCGGGTCGGATCGAGGAGGCCGTCTTTCTCGAGAACTTCGCGAGTCCGCTCGAACGCCAGTTGCTGCAGGCCGACCCCGCTGGTCGGCAGCAGCGTCACGGCGCTGAGCCGGAGTTCGCCCTTGGCGGCCCAGACGGTGGGGGTGCCAAGGAGGTAGACCTCGGTCCCCTCGACCGGGGGCGTGCGGACTCGCTGCGCGTAGGTCTGCCAAATGACGCAGCGGACCTGGGCCTGCTCGTCCTTGAGCGTGAAGTACCAGTGGCCGCGCTCGTAGACCTTGAGGCCGAGGACCTCGCCCTTGACCCAGACCTGGCCAATGGCACGCTCGGTGAGTTGGCGGAGTTCGCTGGTGAGTTCGGAAACCGAGTAGGCCGGACGCTCGGGGCGGGCCGACTGGCGGGGGGACTGGCCGGTTCCGCCGCCGAAGAGGTCGTCGGCCGCCGGTTGCCGGCTCCGCTTCACGACCCGCCTGCCTGCCCCGCCTGGCGCGCCGCCTGCACGGTGTTCATCAGCAGCATCGCGATGGTCATCTTCCCCACCCCGCCG
>JAEUJH010000918.1 GCA_016794825.1 Gemmatimonadota bacterium | reverse complement strand
TCCGGTGCTCCACGGCTGAGCGGCCAGCCATTCGGTGATTTCGTAGGCATCGCCGGCTTCGGCGGGCTGAAAGACCCCGTCGGTCGTTCCGAAGGAGGCTCCGGTGCCCCGGACGTCGACGGCGGCGACGACGTAGCCGTGCCGGAGGATCTCGTCGATCCAGGGGAAGTAGTCGAGCATCGTCGCGAGGCGTCCGCCGACGATGGTCGACCGGAAGTACGGCGTGTGGGTCCACAGCACCGGCAGCGGGGCCCCTTCCACCGCCCCCCGCTTGGTCGGGCGGTAGACATCGATCGCGATCCTGACGCCGTCGCGCATGGTAAGGTACCGGGAGCTTCGGGCCCACCCGTCGTACTGCCGGGTCGAGTACCCTCGATACGCCCCGAACGCCGAGACCTTGGCCTCGGCCGTACGACCCGGCTGCGCCGCCGCTGCCTCAACGACGGCGACCGTCGCGATCCCCACGATCATCGCCCCCACCACGCTGCGTCGACTCATCCGGGCCTCGATTCAGGTTTTCGTCCGTTCATCCGCGCATCTCGGGAACTCGTCCTGCCGGTCAGTCCGGGCGGACCCGGCGACCGTCACTACCTCCGCCCGGTCGGCCGCTTGGGCTTGGCCTTCGACGGGCGCGCCGCCAGGGCTTCGAGGGCTTCGCGGCACCACGCGAGGCGGGCCTCCACCACCCGCCTTCCGAGTCGCAAGCTCAGGTACTGGTGGAACTCCGCGTCAGTCAGATCGGCCACCTTGATCTGATCGTCGACCGCGGCCAGCGCGGCCGCCCGGTCCGTCAGCGAGTCGCGCAGTCGAGCGATGAACGCGGCCGACGCCTCCGGCCCCCCGGCCGCGTCAAGGACGAACACCTGCGCCGCCACGGCGTAGCGCTCTTCCCGAAAGGCGGGACCCTGGGCCAACCACGCCGACAGCGCCTCCCGACCGCGCTCGGTGGATTCGTAGACCCGCCGAGCGGGGCCTCGGTCCGACGGCACCGTGCGCGCCTTGAGCCAGCGCCGGCGCTCGAGCCGCTTGAGCGTCGGATAGACCTGACTCAACTCGGCCGACCAGAAGAGCCGGAGGGCCGCCTTGAAGACCGCACCGAGATCGTACCCGCTCGACGGGGTGCGGCACAGGGCCACCAGGAGGTACTCCAGCACCATGCGTCACTATATAACAAATTATATAGCCAGTCAAGCACCAGCCCTCCACCCCCGGACACCCTGCCGTCGCGCCGTTTCCGAGCGGCCCGCGTCTTGACAGTCAGACCCGCACCGGATTGCATTCGCCGATGCCCCGGCGCGCACCTCTCGCGTGGTACTTCGGAATCGTCTTCGCGATCACCTGGATCATCGGCGGTGCCGTCGTCCTGTTTCCCGAGTGGGTCACGGCCCACCTCGGTCGAATCGACTCGTCGCATCCGCTGTATTTCATCGGCGTCTATGCCCCGACCCTGACCGCGTTCGGACTCACCGCGCTCGGGGAGGGTCGCGCCGGGGTCCTCCGGTTGCTGGCCCGCCTCGACCCGCGCCGGCCGGGGCTTCGATGGTATGCCGTCGTGCTGATCGGGATCCCCGTGTGGAGCGCCGGAGCCGGCTTGGTCGCTGGATGGCTCGGCGGCCAGCCACTGGCGGTGGGCGGCGTAACGGCCTGGCTCGGCCAGACCGCCCTCAACCTGTTCCGTGACGCCGGCCCCGTGGGGGAAGAGTACGGCTGGCGCGGATACGCGCTGCCGCGGATGCTGCGCCGCTGGTCGCCGTTGACCGCGGCGGTGCTGCTCGGCATTGCCTGGGGACTCTGGCACCTGCCGGCGTTCTACGTCCAGGCCCTCAACCAGAGCCGGCTGTCACTGCCATGGTTCGTCGCCGGCGCGACGGCGCTGTCGGTGGTCTCCTGCTGGGTGTTCATCCACTCCAAGGGCAGCGTGCTGCTCGCCATCCTGCTCCATCTGATGGCCAACAACATCCGGACCCTGCTCGGCTTGCCGTTCAACACCTTTGCCGCCGGGCTGGTGGTGGCGGTGGTGCTGATCGTGGCGTTCGGCGGCCTCAGACCTCCGGTGCCAGCCGAGGCCCTGGCCGGCGAAGCGGAGTCATCGGGACCATCGTCCGGGCGGTGAACGCTCCGCCGCCGGGAAGCCTAACGGCGACCCCACGGCGGCACCCGCCCCAGCGCCACGAGGTCGGGACAGGCCCGCCCCAGCGCCTCGCGAATCGACCCCTCGTCCAGTTCCCGAAACCAGCCGTACCCGTAGTGCAGCTCGTCGACCATCCGCTCCACCTCGAGGTACGGATGGGCGCCGGCGCCGATCTGGAGCCGCGCCTCGGCGCAGCCCGCCCGGGCTTCGACGGCCAGCCGCCCGTCCCGATTGGCGATGGCCAGATAATGGCGGATCGACCCCAGCCGATCGCAGTCGGCCCGATGGACGGCCTCATGCGCATCGACCCGCCGCCGGACCGAATCGGCCAGCGACGGGTCGAACCGGGTCACCGCCC